>JAGQWV010001006.1 GCA_020437045.1 Saprospiraceae bacterium
CCGATATGAATTCCATCTTTCTAACTATCATCGCCACTAACGCATTGTTTAACTCGACATGCGAAGCAATTCTAAAAACGGCGTAAACCGCAGATAATCCAAAAGCACTCCCTATTACTCCCTGAAACATTCCTTCAATCAGATAAGGTGCTCGCACAAACATACGATGGGCGCCCATCAAACTCATGATCTCAAGCTCATCACGGTGAGCATAAAGAGATAAGGTCAAAGTATTAGCAATTACAAAGGCGGCTAACACCAAAATAATACCTACCGCACAGGTTCCCTGAACTCTTAAAATCTCGTCCAAGCCGGAAAACTGCCGTGCTAAAGATTCATTAAACTGGACTTCAACAACCGCTCCACTGTCCTTGAGGGAATGGCGTAAGAAATCATAACCTTCTTGTGATTCAATACTAAAGCGTATCTCAAATGATGCAGGCAGTGGGTTTTGAGCCTCTAGCCCGTCCAAGATATGACTATCTTCTCCTAACGCTCTCCTAAACTCCCTTAAGGCGGCATCCTTTGCCAAATAGTGTACTTCTGCAACTTGAGGTGAATCTTTCAATTTTTGCTCAAGTGCTTTTACTTCCTCTGGACTTGCATCTTCCTTCAAATAAACACTGGCTGCCACGTTTCGCGAACCACGCTCCACAGTGGAATTCACATTTCTTGCAACTACTAACAAAGTCCCAATAAAGAAAAAGACAATTGCAATTGTCAACATGGTCAGGGTTGTTGTCAGAGAAGAACGCCACATGGAAATCAAAGCAGAACGCAAGTGCTGCAAAAATAATTGCTTTCTATTTTGAGGAACCAAAGTTTGCCCCTCACGCCAAATGGCATTTAAGCCAACCGTCTGGCCAGCAAATTGCTTGTTTCCCCTGTCTTTGCGTCTCAATATCGCCATTTTTCGACAATATAATTCAACAACTACTCCAACCCTCTAGGACGTTCAAAATCTCCAATGATTCTACCCTGGTCCAATACTACTGTACGAAGATTCAGCTCTTCAATCATGGCCAAATTATGGGAAGCCACCACTACACTAATGCCAGCGGCATTTGCTTCGAGCAGCAAATCAAACACTACTCGACTCATTTCTGGATCAAGATTGCCTGTTGGTTCATCCGCAATCACTAACTCCGGATCATTTAATAGAGCCCTGGCTATCGCCACCCGTTGCTGTTCGCCCCCTGACAATTCATGGGGCATCTTGTGTTTCATGTACTTCAACCCAACTAAACCAAGAACCTCGTCGATACGGCGTATCTTTTCACTTCTATCTTTCCATCCTGTAGCATCTAAAACAAACATCAAATTATCCTCCATATTACGGTCATAAAGAAGATTAAAGTCTTGAAAGACCATCCCTAATCTTCGTCGAAGTTTATAGAGATGTTTTCTCTTTATTTTCCGAAGGTCAAACCCAGCAACCTTTCCTTCTCCCTTTACCATGGGAAGGGCACCATATAATGTTTTCAAGAGTGATGACTTACCACTTCCCGTCTTACCGATCAGGTAGATAAATGCTCCCGGTTCCAGATCCAGATTGACTTCATGTAATACCAGATGGTTTTCCTGGTAGATATCTGCATTTTTGATAACGACTACCGGCTCTCGCTTTTCCACCACTTTTTCTTCAGAAATCACACTGCCCCAGGCCGGCTCAACAGAGGTCTTTTCTTCTATATTTGCCATATCACATATTATTACAGAATAAAGATATATTTAATTGATTGAAACACAATAATCTAAAAAACAAATTTTAATTGCTGTGCAATATTCTTTTTCTATTTGTAATTTTGTCTGTATATAGGTAAGTGAACGATGAAAGGCATAAAAAAAATACATATCATTAGTCTAATCATGATCGTTGCTGCAGTAGTATTGTTACTTTCTGCATCTAAAGACATGAGCTCCTATGCCACATTTGCACAGGCAGAGCATAGTTCTCATCCGGTCAAGGTGGTTGGCACTTTGAGTAAAGACAAAGAGATGCATTATGATCCAGCCACCGATCCAAATTACTTTTCTTTTTTCGTGAAAGATGCGAACGGAAAAGAATGCAAAGTCATTTTGAATGATGCCAAACCACAAGATTTTGAAATGAGTGAGCAAATCGTTGTGACCGGAAAAATGGAGCATGGAAACTTTGTTGCCAGTGATCTGTTAATGAAGTGTCCTTCAAAGTATAAGGATGAGGAAATATCCGTGCGTTCAGACATCTAAATTTTCATGCAGGAAATAAATTACATTGGTGAACACCTGCTTCCGGGCAGGCTTGGACACTTACTGCTTATCATTGCCTTTGTCGGCTCCATATTATCTGCAGTTGCTTACTACTTGGCCACAAATAGTAGTGAAGACTCCATCGATGGTAAGAAATGGAAAGAGATCGGTCGTTGGTCTTTTGTTGTTCAAGGTATTTCCATTTTTGGGGCGATCGGTACCATCTTCTATATGATGGTCAACAAATACTATGAATATGAGTATGTATGGTCTCATGTAGCAGATTATTTACCTCTTCGCTATTTGTTTCCCGCTTTTTGGGAAGGCCAACAGGGTAGTTTTCTACTTTGGATTTTCTGGCATGTCGTTTTAGGTTTTGTCCTGATCAGAGTGGCACGTCGATGGGAGGCACCGACCTTATCCGTACTATCGGTTATTCAGGCGTTTCTCATATCAATGATTTTGGGTATTTATCTACTACCTGAATTTCGACTGGGTGTCACCCCTTTCAGTCTATTGAGAGAATCGGAAGGGATGTCCGGTCTTCCACTATTTACGAATGCGAATTACCTATCCATGATTCAGGGCAAGGGGTTAAATCCGTTGCTTCAAAATTACTGGATGATCATTCACCCTCCTACCCTTTTCCTGGGTTTTGCCTCCGTTACGATACCTTTTTGTTATGCGATGGCTGGTTGGTGGAAAAAAGATTTCAGCGGTTGGCTCAAGCCTGTCCTGCCCTGGGCGCTCTTCAGTGGAGCAATCCTGGGCACCGGCATTGTCATGGGTGGAGCATGGGCTTACGAAGCATTGAGTTTTGGTGGCTACTGGGCCTGGGACCCGGTAGAGAATGCTTCGTTAGTTCCCTGGTTGGTACTTATTGGTGGCATTCATACCAATCTGGTGGCTCGCAGTACTGGTCATTCTATCAAAGGCACTTTTTTATTTTATACCCTGGCTTTCCTTTTGGTATTGTACTCCACATTCCTGACCCGTAGTGGTATTTTGGGAGATAGCTCTGTACATGCATTTACGGAGATGGGGCTGGAATGGCAGCTGGTGATTTTCATGGCAGCCTTCTTTATACTACCTGTCCTCCTGTATTGGAGGACACGTAAAGAATTAAGTGAACCCGAGAAAGAGGAATCCATTACGTCCCGTGAATTTTGGATGTTTATTGGCTCCCTGGTCCTTTTGTTTTCTGCCGGATTAATTACATTTACTACTTCGTTACCAGTGATGAACAAATTAATAGATGCCTGGGGTTCACTCATCGGTCAGGATCTTTCACATTGGCATAAAGCCTCTCCCGCAGACCCAATTAGTCATTACAATAAGTTTCAAATCTGGATTGCATTATTAGTGGGAATTCTTAGTGGCGTCACTCAGTACTTAATCTATCGGGGTGCAGCCTGGAATGATAAAAGGAAAGCTTTTCTGAAAAATATAGGTATTAGTTTCGGAATCAGCCTGGTTCTGACATTCATTATTAATACCTGGATAAAGACCGAGTCAGTCATTTACTGGGCCTTGTTATTTAGTTCCTCATTTGCTATAGTCGCGAATCTTCAGTATCTGACTTCCTTTCTGAAATTTAAAATGAAGTCAGCAGCGTCTATTTTTTCGCATGTGGGTTTTGGCGTAATGGTGCTGGGTGTGTTGGCATCGGGAATTAACAAAACCTATATTTCCAACAATGCTTTTGCTATGCGGGGCATTTTCAATGAAAGTGATGACCGTCTGCATAAAAATATTTATCTGGTAAAAGGAGAACCTTTGTTTATGGGTGGTTTTTTGGCTACTTATGAGGGAGATACCATGATCGGTCATGAACGGATTTATGACATCAAATTCGATCGACTGGCAGCAGATAACAAGACGATTAAGGAAAGCTTCGAACTCAATCCATACCTGACATATAACGCAGAGAAGACCGAGATGGTCAATCCAAATCCATCCACAAAGCGATACCTGAGCAAAGATATATTTACGCACATCACTGCAGCACCTTCAAAGCACATCGGTATTGAAGCCGCGCAGGAAGAAGACGGTAATCTGGATTACAAGACCTATGATTTGAAGCTTGGTGATACTATTGAGGTAGAAGGCAAACATTTTACGCTACAGAATATCCTAACTAATCCGACGCATAATGATTATGTACGAGAAGATGGTGATGTCGTTTTTGGCGCAGAAATAATGGCTTGGGATAGTACACATGCACCGGAAGTGATACGACCGGTTTTAGCCATTAAGCAACAACGGTATATTTATAGTTATTTTGATGATTATAATGATATTGGAGCCAGAATAAGGTTGAAGGAGGAAGGTATTCATCGCTTATATCCGGATGATCAGAAACTCAGTTATGAAACCTATCAACAGAAGTTAGGTGATGTCTTTTATTTTGACAATTACAAAATCACCCTTGCAGGATTCGATAAGGATCCGGTAAATCCATCTTATACTGCACAAGAAGGTGATATTGCCGTTGCTGCAGAACTGGAAATTGAGTCTCCGAGTGGTGAGATTCAGGTGGCAAAGCCAATCTTCCTCATTCGTGATAACCGAACCTTCATGGTCAAGGATTTCTTGCCAAAATTCGGTCTTACGTTGAGGTTCTCATCAATTGATCCGAAAACTGAATTACTGGAATTGATGGTCGCAAAAACCAACGTGGAAGCGATTGATTTCCCGGTTGAAATTGCTCTGGGAGCTCCAAGAGACGACTTTATCGTTCTGGAAGCCATTGAATTTCCCGGAATTAATTTATTTTGGATCGGCTCAATCCTTATGATGTTTGGCATGCTCTTGGCAATGTCGGTCAGGTGGAAAAGAGACTTAAGATTGTCATGAAAGTAACAAAGTTGGACGCAGCCAATTGGGCTAATTATTTAAATCAAATAAAAAATTTTATTCATCAATATAATTTCTAGAAAAACTACTCATGAAAATCAGCTTTATCGGGTCAGGTAATGTTGCCACACATCTTGCTATCGCGTTAAATAAAATTAGCGGTGTAAGCATTCAGCAAGTCATAAGTAAAGACAA
>JAGQWV010001007.1 GCA_020437045.1 Saprospiraceae bacterium
AATGACCCGGTCGATATTCGGGAAAAAGCCTTGCAGATGGGGGCTAATATTGTACAGTATGTTTTTACAGAATCACAGCCAGGATCATGATAAGAAGGCGTAACTCTGCCTCACATACTTTTTAATATTTAGCCACCAGGCCATGATGAGATAAATGATAATCGGTGATCCCATCGTGACAAAACTGGTGTAGATAAAATATAATCTGATTTTGGCGCTTTGGATCCCAAATTTGTCACCAAGATAACTACAGACACCGAAGGCTGATCTTTCTACCAAATCTTTGATAACCAAGAGATTCATATCCTCAATGGTTTTTTTATTGTTTGGTAAAGTTAAGTGTTTTGACGGTGAATTGGCAAGTCTAATTCGGACTAGATTCATTAAAATCTACCAAAATGAAATCAGTAACTCGCAAATCTGACATCATGTTGTCCAATTTGTACATCAAGTTCGACAGCATCAATGAGGATGTTTTCCTTTAGCAGTTTGATTAATTTTTTCCCTGGTTCTTGATACCGGATCACTTGATGGCCATCGGAGATTATCGTTCTGTCGCCGCTACCCGAGTCCAGATAGTAGATGGCATTTTCTTCCAAATGGTTCACCTCAATGATAATATCTGGCCAGGCAGATTGCATATCAATAGTCATCCGACTGATCATTGATGAGTCTGGGCGATGACCTTTTGGAAGCAGGTTAAACGCATCAGTATCGAAGTAGGGAAGTACCTCGTCACTAGCTCTGACTTCATGATGAATACTCAATAATCCGAAGATCCCAACTGCCGCAATAAACGTTAAGAGTAGATATTCCTTCATAGCAACCTGGTTTTGAGCAGGAAACACATTGTGCTTCGTGTAAATAGTTTTAAATGTGTGCCAAATATATTAATATTTTTTGTAATATGATATGTGCCAATTGAATTTTTTTCTTTTTGTCATGAAAGCTTCCCACAGCGCTTAGATGCCTGGAAAATAGTGATTTCGACCTTGTGAAATTTGGGTGCAAGAGGTGTTTCCTAAAAGTTATTGCGGGAACAAAGCAATGATCGGTGCAATTTGATAGTTCTTTTTACTTTTGCAACTGGAAAGATAACCAAGCTTTTTAGGCACCTGTTTTTAATCTAAAAGAAGTATTATGTCAGAAAATAAAGGTCAGAACCAAATCAATATCGAATTACCCGAGGACGTTGCAGAAGGTATCTATTCCAATTTGGCTATTATTTCGCATTCACATTCAGAGTTCGTGGTTGATTTCATTCGCATGATGCCTAATGTGCCAAAAGCCAAAGTTAAAGCAAGAGTAGTATTGACACCTCAGCATGCCAAGCGACTCCTTAGAGCTCTGGCAGATAACGTAAAGAAATTCGAGTCCCAGTTTGGGGTAATTTCGGAAAACGATCTGCCGGTGTATCCAAACATGAATTTTAATACTCCGCCCGCTCAGGCTTAGGGGTGATTTTCTAATCCGCCATGTTACATTTATAAATTCATCTATGCCACATTTGTCACAAAGGGTAAAGGATACTTTCGCCTCTCCATTCCGAAAGTTTTTACCACTTGCTCAGCAAGCCAAGGATCGAGGAACTCAGGTAATTCACTTGAATATCGGTCAGCCGGATTTTCTTATGCCTAAGGGATCACTCGATGGCATTGCCGATGACTATTTAAAGTTTATCCCTTATGGTGAAGCGGAAGGGCAAATGCCATTGAGGAATGCCTGGTGTTCCTATTATGAAAAATTTGGGGTGCGAATCAGTCAGGAAGAACTGATCATCACGTGTGGCGCTTCGGAAGGTATTTACTTTACCCTGATGGCTATTGCCGATGCCGGAGATGAAATAATCGTGCCTGAGCCTTTTTACGCCAATTACAATGGTTTTTGTCAAATGGCTGGGGTAAATATCGTGTCCCTTTTCTCCTCGATCGAAGATGGTTTTCCCATACCGGATATTGAGTCATTTGAGAAGGCTATAGGACCTCGAACCAAGGGTATATTACTGAGTAATCCGAACAACCCTTCCGGCAAGGTTTATAATCTGCAAATGCTTAAGTCCCTGGCGAGTCTGGTTAAAAAGTATAATCTTTTTCTGTTGGTCGATGAGGCATACAGCGAGTTTGTTTACGATGGATTTGAGTTTTTTCCAGCTCTGACCTTGGAAGGGATCGAGCAGAATGTAGTGGTGATTGACTCCATTTCTAAACGCTTCAATGCCTGTGGGGTACGGGTGGGTGCCATTGCTTCCCGTAATACTGATTTACTTCAACATATAGCTCGATATTCCCGACTACGACTGAGCCCACCCATGTTGGGTCAAACTTTTGCGACTCGCGCCTTAAAACTACCTGAATCATATCATATCCATCTTAGGGAAGAATTTGCTGAACGAAGAGCAATTATATTAAAACGATTGGATCAACTGGATCAGGTATTATATCATGCACCTGAAGGTGCTTTTTACCTCTTTGTACAACTACCCATCGATGATTCAGACCGGTTTTGTGCCTGGTTGCTCACCGATTTTTCTTATCAGGGTAAAACGGTTATGCTATCACCGGGTACGGGATTTTATGCTACTCCCGGCAAAGGTAAAAATGAAGTCCGCATAGCTTATATTCTGGAGGGAAACATGTTGGAGCAGGCCATGGATTGCCTGGAAAATGCGCTGGCCACTTATCCCGGTATCCAAAAGAATAAGGCCTATTCCATGGTCTGATTTTAGAACCAGTGGAATGTTAAAGGGTAGTCAAATCTACTACCAATTGTGATATGTTATTGCCATAACATATAATATGCACAATATTTATTAGAAAGATTTTCAAGGCTCGTGCAACTTTTTTCGTGTGAGATGCATCTCTTTTTTAAGGTTTTTATAAGTTTTTATTAAGTATTTCCGTTGTTTAAAAAGACTATTTTGTTTGTCGAAATAGAAAAACCCGATCTTGATGAAAAACAGAGCACTCCTCATTACTATCTTACTCCTTGCGGCAGTAGGAGCTTATTTCTTTCTCACGCGTTCAAAAACAGTAGCCGGTAGTCATGTAATTACTACCCAGGTCAATAAGGGACCTTTTGATATTTATATCAACGCCACCGGTGAACTAAAAGCCAAACGGTCTATCAAGATCAGAGGTCCGGAGGGAATGCGATCCGTGGGTATATATCAAACAACTATCAGCAACCTCATTCCGGAGGGTACAGTGGTCAAGAAGGGTGATTTCGTAGCTA
>JAGQWV010001008.1 GCA_020437045.1 Saprospiraceae bacterium
CACTAAATACGTGCAAGAGCCATTTATTATCGAACTAGATAGTAACAGTCTTTCCGGTTTTAAATGACTCATCTGCAGCAAGGACAATTCTCAGACTATTGACGGCATCATTGAGGTGGTCAGTCAGATCGACATCATTTTTAATCGCATTGAGCAAATACTCTTGTTCGAGATAGCACAATTCGTCGTGAGTGGGTTCGTCTTTAGTACTGAAAAATTCGTCCTTTCGGGCAAATTCTTTGTTTTCATCCAATTCCGCATGATGTAATTTAATGCCACCGGTTTTGGTATGGCCTTCGATATCTGACGAATCGTCGGATCGTTCCCCACTTTCATCAACGATACTTACGGATCCCTTGGGACCAACTACATCTTTCACAAAAAAGGCTGTCTCACTCATCATGGGCCCCCATCCTGCTTCGTACCAGCCAATGGACCCATCATCGAAGGAGACTTGCAGTTGTCCGTAGTTGTACATCTGCTCGTCGATTTCATCACTAAGTCTGGCGCCAATAGCGCTGACACGTACCGGTTTTGCTCCAGTCATCAGGCACATGACATCCACATAGTGCACACCACAATCCACGATTGGTGACATGGAGGCCATCAATGATTTATGCGTCGACCACATCGCGCCGGAACTTTGCTGATTAAGGTTCATTCGCATGACCAGTGGTTTACCCAGAGTTTTTGCCTTCTCAATAAATTTTGTCCAGGCCGGATGTACGCGTAGTATATATCCAATGACCATTTTGCGCTTCTTGGCTATGGCAAGATCTACTAACTCTTGTGCCTGATCAACGGTGAGTGCCAATGGCTTTTCCGTAAACACATGTGCACCTGATTCCAGACTCATTTTACAATATGGGTAGTGTGTTTCGGGATACGTATTGATGGAGACCACATCAGGTTTAGCTGCTGTGAGAGCCTTCTCAAAACTATCATAAGTGGGCAAACCACCCAGCTCATCGGACAACCGGTTACGACTTTCTGGTTTTCGACTGACCAATCCGACAATTTCAAAATCTTCCATTTGATGATAAGCTCTGGCATGAGATATACCCATATGTCCACATCCAACTACCAATACCCGAAGTTTACTACTCATTTTTATATTTGATTTTTAACTGAAAATCTAATGTAAAGAATACCTCTGAGAGTATAAAGGCAATGCTCTAAAAAGCAAATCAACATTAAAATTACTAATGGCTAGCTGGAGCTTATCGCAACCCGGGTGCTTTGGATCGAGAGTAGTGCCTATGTGATCTATGTCACAAGCTAGTTGGTGTATTTTTTGTCACTTTACAATAGTTAGTTATTAAATTATTTAAGGGACGTAAATTAAAATGCCATGTTAGAGTTTTTGACCAATGTCAGAGACTTCATCAGTCAACCCTGGCCGTGGTGGGTAGGCGGTCTGATGATCGCCTTAATTCTTTTTTTACTCTTGTATTTTGGAAAGGAATTTGGTATCTCCGCAAACTTTAGGGTGATGTGTGCAGCTGATGGAGCCGACCAGTATGCCGATTTTTTCAAGTTTGATTGGCAATCCCAAGCCTGGAATTTATTGGTAGCACTTGGAGCAATGTTTGGTGGCTATATGGCCGCAAACTATTTTGCCGGAGACGACGGCAATATTGCACATGTTTCAGCGGCCACAGTTCAATCTTTAAATGACCTGGGAATCCCGGTAGAGTATGGGAAAGTACCCCTGGTTCCGGATTTTTACAGCTGGACGTCACTTTTTAGCTGGCGAGGTTTGCTGATTATTGTCGGCGGTGGCTTTTTGGTTGGATTTGGAGCACGATACGCCGGCGGTTGTACATCGGGCCATGCCATTAGTGGTTTATCGGCATTGCAGATATCATCATTAATTGCTGTGATTGGGTTTTTCCTTGGTGGACTTTTTATGACCTACGTCATATTTCCACTGATATTTTAACCTCAAAAATTGTAAACAATGAGATACTTTAAATATATCGTAGTCGGATTTTTGTTCGGGGTTACGTTGTTTAAAACGGAGGCTGTTTCCTGGTTTCGTATTTTTGAAATGTTTCACTTCCAATCCTTTCACATGTATGGAATTATTTTTTCCTCGGTGCTGATTGGAATGTTGGTGGTCCAGTTCATTAAACGCGAGCACTTAAAATCGATAGATGGAGAAGAAATCGTGTTTCACGATAAGAGCCGTACCATTCCCCGGTATATTATTGGTGGATTTATTTTTGGACTAGGCTGGGCTTTAGCGGGTATTTGCCCGGGGCCAATGTTTATCTTACTGGGTAGTGGGTATACCGTATTGGTGGTATTTCTCGCCAGCGCCATGTTAGGAACCTTTGTCTATGGACTTTTGCGGGATAAAATCCCTCACTAAGGGAATTTGTTGCAGAATAAAGAATTAATAAATAAAAAATATTTAATCAGCAATTATATAAACCAGAGTTGAATTATCGTCGTAGTTTTCAGGTTTAATAACCTGAGTGGTTCAACCGCAAAATATGTTCTATTATGCAAACAACTCATCATCAAATTGTCATTATTGGAGCGGGGACTGCCGGTATTACTGTGGCAGCACGGTTGTTACGGGAAGATAAAAATCTCGATGTTGCCATCGTCGATCCTGCAGATAAGCATTATTATCAACCGGCCTGGACATTAGTTGGAGCAGGTACATTTAGCTACAAAAAAACGGAGAGAGATATGAAGGATCTTATTCCGCATGGTGCTAAATGGGTAAAAGATTATGTCGAAGATGTCGATCCTGAAAAGAATACAATTACTACACGAGCCAGTGGGGCAATTTCTTATGACTACCTGGTAGCCTGTCCTGGT
>JAGQWV010001009.1 GCA_020437045.1 Saprospiraceae bacterium
GGTCTTCATTTTGAAATTAACAGGTACACAAAAAAGCAGGGATTAACTGGCGCTAAGATTGATTGCCTGGCCCTGGATAATTTAGACAGGCTTTGGATCGGATCACGGGAAGGCCTGCTCTTAATGATACCCGATAGGGCAGGGGCCTATAACCAATACAGAAAAATCACGGATGCAGATGGACTACCCAATAATTATATCATTTCATTATTTACCGATTCATATCACAATATTTGGATCGGTTGTAATGATGCGGGACTTACCCGGTATCAAAGTAATGGATTTCAATCTTTGACTACCCGGGAAGGATTGCCTTCGAACCGGGTTTCTTCCATTCTGGAAGACCGAAAGGGTCGGATTTGGATTGCGACCTTCAATAATGGTATCGCCAGGTATCAACGTGCCATGGGGAAGCAGCCAGCTTTCTTTCAATACTTTTCGGAGCGAAACGGATTAAGCTCCAATAAAATTTATAAGCTATTCGAAGATCCACATGGAGATATCTGGATTGGGGCTAGAAGTGGTTCTTTAATGCGATATGCAGGTACTATGGGCGGTCAAGAGGTATTTTACCACTACAATGAAGGTTTGCCAGGAGACTTTGTTACGGATATCATGTTGGACCATGATGATCATTTATGGTTTGCTACCCAATCACTTGAACTTGAATCAGGATCCGGTGTTTGTCGTTTTGGAGAAGATCAAATGATGTTTATTGGTGTTGACCAGGGCCTGATCAGTGAAGATATTTGGTGTTTTTCCCAGGATAGTAAGGGTACATTTTGGTTTGGTAGCTGGGGGGATGGAATTACGGCTTATCACTTACCTGATGCTCATGATGGCCGGTCTTCAATTAAATATTTTACCGCGTATAATGCATTGGGTGGAAACAAGATTCGCTCGTTATTGTCGGATCGGTACGGCCATACATGGGCAGGTGGGGTTGGAGCCCATGGTTTAACGCGGTTTTCGGCAAATGATTCATCATACCAAGTCTTTACTACCGATGATGGCTTATGTGATAATAGTGTGATGTCTATGCTGGAAGATCACGAGGGCAGTATGTGGTTTGGGGGTTATGAGGGATTATCACTCTTCAAGGATAATCAATTCTCCACATTCAAAATGGAAGATGGATTTCAAGGGGTAGGTTGCTTGACGAATGCGATCTGTCAGACAAGAGACGAAAGAATTTGGGTAGGTACCTATGATCGATTGACCGTTTTTGATCCGCACGATATCATAACTCCCAACCGGACACCATACACACAAATCACTGATATAAAGCTGTTCAATGAACATATAGATTGGAAAAAACCACAACAACGCTTATCTGATGGATCAATCGTTTCTAATTTTCGATGCGATGGCATCACACCCTGGTATCAAATACCAACCAATTTAAGTTTAAAGCATTCGGATAATTTTATTCAATTTGACTATGTCGGAATCTCGTATCAGGGATACTCCAAAGTACGCTATCAGCATCGACTCAAAGGTCTGGAACAGGATTGGAATCAGCCATCGGATCGATCCAATGTTTCCTATGCAAATCTTTCTCCCGGTAAATACATTTTTGAAGTCCGTTCTAAATCAGGAAATAGCGATTGGAGTCTCCCGACCAAATATTCTTTTCGTATTCGACCACCGTGGTGGCTAACCTGGTGGGCATATGTTTCATATGTCATTCTTTTCACCTCAATGATCTATGTATTTATTCGCCTTCGTGTTCAGAGTGCCATAAAAAAGTATCGGGCAATTGAGTCGTTGAGGCTGAAGATCTCGAGTGATTTGCATGATGATGTGGGCACCACCCTGGCAGGCCTTGCTATGCAGTCTGAGTTAATAGCGAAACAAGGACGGAATGGACTCACTGAAGATTTAAGGGAGCTGAGTCAACTCAGTCGTTCGGCGATGGATCAAATGAGGGATATTGTCTGGGCGATGGATTCCAGAAGGGACCATTACCAAAATTTGGTGGACCGAATTCGCGAATTCGCCTTGAAACAAGTGAATAAAAGTGACTTTGAATTTCATATGGATACGACCAATATTCCTATGGATGATTTCTTGCCACCCGATATCCGGCAACATGTCTATTTTATCATTAAGGAAGCAATTACCAACAGTTTAAAGCACTCAGATGGTCATTGTATTGATTTGACCATTCGACAAGAGAGAAACAACTTA
>JAGQWV010001010.1 GCA_020437045.1 Saprospiraceae bacterium
TCGAGTGTTTTCATAAGGTCAGGGGTCTTGTATGATTCATCAAAGACCATGCTGCAAACAACGCCATCAAAATTATCTATAATGACATATTCTTCGGTCTGTATCGGGTATTTTGACTCTATTTTTTGTTCAGTATGAATGAACGTAGCATACAATCGAGGTTTTTTGAAGGTATTGAACGGCGAAAACGGCTCGCTTCTGACAAGTGCCAAAATATCATCAACGGGTCGAACGATGACATCGCTTTCGAATCCAATGAAGGATGGAAGTGTTTCAAAAATATTTTTCTCAATTTTGATTGGGTTAGACTCTGGGCTGGTGAAAATGACATTTCCCGTGGCCAAAATTGTCGATACATTTTCATAACCCATAGTTTCAAATGCTTTTCTCAAAACGTCCATTTTGGTGCTGGGATTTTTTCCGCTATTGATACCACGAAGTAAAGCAACATACTGAATTGTTTTTGAACGGGACATATATGCAGTATACCAGGAGCTATTCCATCGAGGCTGGTTGAAGAATGGCAACTTTATTGCCTTCGGTATCTTTGATCATGACGAATCGGCCAACACCGGGGATATCCATTGGTTCACCTAAGACTTCGCCACCAGCGTTTTTGACTAATTCGATATGCTCATCTACATTATCAACTACGATGACCAGATGCGGTGGCTCGTTTTCTTCTTTTGATTCATAAAAACCGCCATTGATTGCGCCAGGCTGTGCAATCATACCTTTTTCATCAGTATCTGCGGTGTGGGCCATAATATAGTTACCCATATCTTCACCCATCGGAATCATGTTCCACCCAAATGTTTCGGAATAAAATTTAGAAACTCGTTCACGATCTTTAGTGGGCATTTCAAAATGAACGACAGAGCATTTTCGCATACCGTGATTCTATCTGAAGGCTAGGTCTGGAGTCAATAAAAAAA
Source organism: Saprospiraceae bacterium (assembly GCA_020437045.1). GTDB lineage: Bacteria > Bacteroidota > Bacteroidia > Chitinophagales > Saprospiraceae > JABDMH01. The sequence goes on from JAGQWV010001010.1 coordinate 936, forward strand.
AGCCCGCATACGAGATGCGGGCGTGATTTGGGGCGCGTGTCCGATTCATTGGTTTTGTATCCGATCCAGTTCGGCACAGATAACTTCGTGCAGATCGTCGAAAACGAGATTCCAAGCATAAGTTTGGGCATCTATGATTTCGATAAGATATTCTTTCTGGTTACCACCATCTCTCCAAAGCATTCCCATGTGGACGATCAGCCCGATTTGGGCTTTGAGTCGTTGGATGTCGCTCAATTGATCGACAATTTGCTCTCCAAGCATTCGGTATTCAGTTAATATGTCTGTAAAACGATTTGCTTGGTTTGCGATGGCGGTGACGACTTGTGGTCGAAGTTTTTCCATGGCAGCACTAGGAACAAAACCACTGTATTCGGGAAGCGCGTCTATGGTGAGTGTTTCCATAACAGCCTCCTTTTTTGGAAACGATCAAATTTGGGCCTATTTTATCATGGATTTTTAGATTTCAGCTGTCTGACAGAATAGAACCCTATCCAGAGTAGGCAGAATCCTATTCCGATACGCTGGAGGAGCCCAACATACGCATCATATTGGCCTGAGGACATGAGCGGGCCCATGAGTAGTGAACCAAATCCCAGTACGAGTGAAATGCCAAACCATGATTTGTTCCAGACTGTTTCCATTTGATGACCAAATGCAGCAAAAACTATGGCAAGGGGAAGAGCGATTGATTGGGGGATACTCGTCAGTGAATGAAGTTGTCCTGTGGTAGTTACATCAATGCAACCGGCGTCACAGGGAAAGAAACCAACGATGACCATAAATATCCCGGCAATCCAGAGGAACACGGTCGCTAGCTTATACCAGGTATTTTTCGTGAATTCGACAGTAAAGAAACCATATGAAAAAATCAGAATCAATATCCCAACTCCCATGAATCCAGCGACGTTCATGATCGTCATGTAGGGAGACTCTACGCCGCCAAGTTCGCTCATGTGTTGAATGATTGAATCATATCCTGTCCATAAGGCTGCAAGGGTTTCCATCAAGATGAAATAATAAAACGGAGCCACAATACCGATGATCCATGAAAATTTTTGAGAGCTCGTATGAGGCATGGTCATAATTATAACGCATAGATAGCAGGTATATTATGGGGCTAAGAATCTGAAGATTTGCTGAAGGTTGGTAATCACCAGATCAAGAGCGTTGTCCGTGCGCTTGGGGGTAATGGTTACGCTATCTACGGAATAGCCAATATTTCCGGCACTATCTTTGGCAATGGTTCTTAAATGGTACACACTACTTGGATTGAGTTCTGAGATTACCATCGTGTGGTTAAAGGTTAAGTTTGAATCTTCTTGCGTGCGCTGAGAATACGCTGTACCCGTTCCTTCGCCATATTCGACTTGTGAGG
>JAGQWV010001011.1 GCA_020437045.1 Saprospiraceae bacterium
ATAACCCATGCGTTGATCTACTTGTAGTTATTTATGCTATGGAACACCAGGTGTCGGTATTAATAATTTTGTAAAGTTCTTTCGACATATGATCGAAATATAAATTATTGTACCTAAAATTGCACCTCTTAGTATTTGATGCCTATGCAGGTATCTCTATTTGGTAGTTCTGATAATCGAGTCATTGCCAAATAAACTTATTTACCAAAACAAGAAATTTCATAAACATGAGAAAAAAAATTGCAGCTGGAAATTGGAAAATGAACAAGACGCAGTCGGAAGCTATTGAGCTGGCGGGTGCTATCGCAGATGTTGTCATTCCTGACAATACCATGGTAATCCTAGGAGTGCCGGCTGTATTTATTAGCGATGTGCAAACAGCTGTCGAAGGATCTGCGGTCCAGATTGCCGCCCAAAACTGCCATCAGGAATTATCTGGAGCGTATACGGGAGAAATCTCGGCAAGTATGTTACAATCTATGGGAGTAGAATTTGTCATCTTAGGACATTCTGAAAGACGAGAATATTTTGGAGAATCAGATGAGTTGTTGGCCAAGAAAACAAATACTGCTTTGTCTCAGGGCTTAAAAGTAATCTTTTGTTGTGGAGAGGCTCTTCCTGTACGTGAAGCTGGTAAGCATATTGATTTTGTGAAAAATCAATTGGAAAAGGGATTGTTTCATCTAGGTGCAGACGATCTTGATAGCATCATAATTGCCTATGAACCCATTTGGGCAATTGGCACCGGAGTTACCGCTTCTGATGAACAAGCGCAGGAGATGCACGAGGCCATCAGATCGATGATAGAAGCCAAGTATGACATAGAAACAGCTGCTAAAATGCACATTCTCTACGGAGGCAGTGTGAAACCATCAAATGCTACGGAATTATTTGCCCAACCGGATGTCGACGGTGGACTGGTAGGAGGAGCTTCACTCAAGGCCTCCGATTTTGCTGCGATAATTAAAGCATAACACAAGTAACATCTTTTCTGAAGATGCCAATCTTACCTTGGACATGTTCGTATTTTGAGCGTACGAACGTGAACAAAAGGGTCTACAGAAGAATTGAAACATATTAAATATTTATATTATATTTGGCATGACCAAACCACATGGACACACCATGCCAAGTATTGTAACCGAACGATTTATTGCCTGTCATGACAAGTTGAAATCGGATGGAATCATTCGATCCAGCCGGCAGTTTGCACTTAAGTTGGGTTACCGGGCACAGAATCTGAATGAAATACTGAAAGGAAACAGAGATGCTCCCCTGGAATTGATCAGACAAGGAGTGGAAGTCTTCAAAATCAGTCCTTTATATCTATATTCTGGAGAGGGAAATATGTTTTTACACGGAGAAGTAGCCCCCGATCTGAAAATATTAACCATCGTCACCGATCAGATCGGTAATGAAAGAATTGTTCATGTGCCGGTACCCGCTCAGGCTGGTTATAGCCAGGAAGTGATGGATCCGGTCTATTTTCATGAATTACCAGCTTACAATCTGCCTGACAAGAAATACCAGCACGGCACTTTTCGCTCATTTGATATTGCCGGGGATAGTATGTTGCCCACATTACGAGAAGGTGACAAAGTCATTTGCCGTTTCGTCGAACCCGCTGAGTGGATGACAGGCATTCGGGATCATCATGTGTATGTCGTGGTCACCAGAACTCAGGTACTAATTAAAAGGGTGGTCAATAATTTGTATAAACACCGGCATCTTGAATTGATTTCGGATAATGAATTTTATCGAAGCGTTCGGGTGAATGTTGGTGAGATTAAAGAATTATGGCATGTCCATACGCAGATTAGTCATTTTTCACATACCTTACCAACAATTGAAAAGGATGACAGCGATCAGGTCAACCTGGATCAGTTAAGAGAAACTGTAAATCAGCAATCACAGCTGATCAGCCAGTTAAACCACACGCTTTCACAAATGCTAATTAGAAATGAAGTTTAAGATTCAAGGCAAAGTGATATATGAAAACTTAAGTGGGGGATTTTGGGGTATTAAGGGAACGGATGGCAAAGAATACCTTCCCGTGAATATGCCTGAGCAACTCAAAGTAGAAGGAGCTAACGTGGAAATTACCGCTGAAGAAAGTGATCAGGAAAGCATATTTATGTGGGGGCAGGCCATTAAGATTGTAGCCTTTCATACAATCCCTAAATTCTAACAGATCTTTACCTTCTTGCTTTTCGCCATGCCTCCGAGACCATATTTTCCTGTGGTTTGTTGATAAATTTTAGACGCTCTAGGGCAATCGCGAAAGCAGCTGCTTCGACCTTTGGCCAAAGACTTTTTTTCATTACCTCGGGAGAGTAGTTCTTTTGTAAGAAGTGTGTATCGTAATTACCATCTTTAAAGGAAGAATTTTGAAACACAAAATTTCCCAATGGTAGTGTTGTTTGGATCCCATAGATATGATAATCTGTAATAGCTTCAAGTATCTTATGGATAGCTGCCT
>JAGQWV010001012.1 GCA_020437045.1 Saprospiraceae bacterium
GGTCTCATGAAGCACGGCTGCAGATGTATCGTCGCATGAAGATTCTATGGCCAGAATATAGTTGGACATTAAAATTTTTAGTACAAATTTGGAATAAATGAATAAAAGGAGAAAATCATACACCAAAGATCAAAGAAATTGCATCATTTCCGTATATGGACATCGTATGATATCGCGGAAAAGTTTATCGCTTTTGATATGACGATATGTTAACGAAAAATAGTATAATTGTGCTGAATCAGATAAGACGAAATAAATCAATATGAAACTAGTTATTAATTTATTGCTGTTCGCTTTGATAGGAGGCCTTGCTTACCTGTTGGTATATAGCATCCAGGAACCGATTAAATTCAAGGCTGAAAAGGATAAGCGCCAAAATGCCGTTATCGATAAATTGATTACCATCCGGAAGATGCAAGAATTCTACCGGGATATCAAAGGTGGTGAATTCGCTCCCAGTTTTGATAGTTTGAGTTACACATTAAAAACAGGGGACTTTCGCAATATTAAGGTGGTCGGTGACCCGGATGATCCAAATTTCTCGGGTAAAATTACATATGATACCACATATATTCCCGCAATCGATACAATTGAAGCGCTTGGCATAAATCTTGATTCATTGGCTTACGTACCCTATACCGATGGTATAAAATTTGAAATACAGGCTGATACCCTGACTTATCAAAGTACACTGGTCAATGTGGTACAAGTAGGAGTTCCAATTAAATCCTTTATGGGGCAATATGGAGATCCTAAGTATGCGAGATATGACAATTCATATAAACCAAATAATCTGATCAAATTTGGAGATATGACTAAACCAAATCTCGCCGGAAATTGGGAACGCTAAGGAGAAAAACTGGAAGATATAAAACACATACCAAACGAACTGTCCATCCTGATCAGGATGGACAGTTTTGCATTTATGATCATCGATCAGAGTAATCTGGTATCGGTATATGAGAGTATTCCTTTCAAATCACAACATGAACATTTCCGCTATATAGATCCGGTGGAGATCCTTTCAATTGTTCAAAATAACAACCTGCGCTTTAATCGATTTGAGGAGGTTCATATTGCCCTGGACCATGATGCTTTTACCTACGTACCCCGGCCCCTTTACGAACAGAATGCCTGGTTTGATTATCTGAATTTTGTCGCCTCAGGCACCAAGAAAGATGATGTGGTTGCTACCGGATTGGATCGTGAATCAGTTTGTGTCTATACGTATCCACTTTCCCTGCGTAAGTTGTTGTCTACGCTATATCCTACGAGTCAGGTTCAACATCTTAGCGAATCGATTACTTCTTTTCTGGAAAAGGAAATAACAGATGATCCTATCTTATTTTCGATCATGCACGGCGAAGATCAATATATGATCATATTTGAAAACCGGAATTTAACTTTGATCAACAGATACCATAGTCCTAAGATTGAAGATCAACTTTACTACATTCTTGCCGCCTGCAAACATCGAAAGCTTAATCCGCGGAAGATCAACATCAAGATCACGGCAGACCTGGGAATGGTTGATGATTTGAAGGAAGAATTGAGCAGGTATTTCATCCATGTATCGACCATTGACTGGAAAAATGGCTGGCGTCTACCACTTTCGGTAAAAAATCCGATGGAACTCTTCGAATTTTACTGCATGCATCATGCGAATCATTGGAGGTAATCTAAAAGGCCGGCGTTTTAATCCTCCGGCGGATAAGTGGCCAACCCGTCCAACCACTGATTTTGCCAAAGAAGGCCTTTTCAATATTCTTGCGAACCGGTTTGATTTTGCCGATATAAAAATGTTGGATTTATTTGGTGGCACAGGTAGTCATACCTATGAGGCGATATCCCGAGGCTGTCAGCAGGTAACTTATGTGGATAAGCATCGACCCTGCGTTTTCTTTGTTCGTGAGTTGGCCACAAAATTGCAAATCACCGATAAAATTCAAATCCTCTCGATGGATGTGGCTCGCTTTCTTAAGCAGCAGAATGGTGTTTATGACTATATCTTTGCAGGACCTCCTTATCCATTGACGTGGTTAGATGATATTCCCGATTTGATCTTTGAGGCTAAACTGTTAGCTGCAGATGGTCTATTTGTACTCGAACACAACGCCAATCATGTTTTTAAAACGCATCCACATTTTGAGCAATTGAGGACCTATGGCGGAACACACTTCAGTTTTTTTTCCCTAAATCAATCTATTGACGATTAGTTGTTATTTTTGTGGCCGCGTTATTGTGAAGCGCACATTTTTTACTAAAGTATCGCAATGCTGCTATTCGATAGGATCAGGACAGAAATTGTCAATGCTCTGCATAGAGAATATGGCAAAACAGTAGATCCCGACTTGCTGGTGGTTTCACCTACTCGACGGGAGTTTGAGGGGGACATGACGGTTATATTATTCCCGGTGGTTAAGGTGTTGAGGAAAAGTCCCGCTGCTATCGGCCAGTTTATCGGTGAGTATCTGGCGAAGCGGATGCCTGAGGTGGAAGATTTTAATCTGATTCAGGGTTACTTGAATCTCACCTTGACACGATCTTTTTGGTTGAATTTTCTCCGTAAAATGGTTGATAATGATCAGTATGGGACCTGGCCAAGGAACGGAGAAAAAGTAATGATCGAGTTCTCTTCGCCAAATACCAATAAACCATTGCATCTTGGTCACATCCGTAATATACTTTTGGGATGGTCATGCGCAAAAATATTTGCAGCAAATGGTTATGAAGTTGTCAAGGTACAGGTGATTAATGATCGGGGAATTGCGATTTGCAAGAGCATGCTGGCCTGGAAGCTTAAAGGTGAGGGAAAGACTCCTGAAAACACCGGTATTAAAGGTGATCATTTAGTGGGTGACTATTATGTCTTGTTTGAAACGATGTTTTCCGAAGAATATGCTGAATGGCAATCTTCATCCGAAGCCAAACAATTATTTGCTAACCGGAATGATGCGGATACGGATGAAAAGACTTTCTTTAAAGATTTTAAAAATCAGTATTTTAATCAATACAGTAATCTGGGAAATCAAGCCAAAGATATGCTGCTCCGATGGGAAGAGGGAGAAAAGGAAGTTTTGGACTTGTGGAATATGATGAATTCCTGGGTCTATCAGGGATTTGACGAGACATACGAAAAACTCGGTGTCAATTTCGATAGACTTTATTACGAATCGGAAACTTGGAAGCTAGGTAAACA
>JAGQWV010001013.1 GCA_020437045.1 Saprospiraceae bacterium
CAAACTTAAGATTTTGTCTTGCACAGGCTTAAAAGCCTGGAATATCTTATTGAGTGCAGAAAGATTTTCTTCTCCCAATGCTACAAAAGACTTGTCCAGCAAGTCACCATACTGTTTCAAAAAGGACTTCAATTGTGTCACACACAAATTGATGACTTTGGCTTTCGAGAGAGTGCCTTCATCGACCGTTTTTTCGAGTGCCTGCTCCTCTTCCAGTTTCTGACCATGCATCCGATGGGTCCGCATCATTAGGAATCCAGCTACAACCAGCAAGATTGCCATAGCAATAAATCCTCCGTACTGAAAAATCATGGCAAATGTAAAAGCCACAATAAATGCTGAAAGGGCCGTAAAAAACCACCCGCCGATGACAGTCAATACTCCGGAAACGCGATAGACGGCACTTTCCCTGCCACAGGCACCATCGGCTAATGAGGTTCCCATAAAGACAATGAAGGTCACATAAGTCGTCGAAAGAGGCAATTTCAAATTGGTACCTATAGCAATTAGACTGCTGGCAACCACCAGCGTCACCGAAGCGCGGATCATATCAAATGCCGGTGCATCCTTACCCAAGTGTACCTGTTTTCTCGTAAATGCTGTCTGATCAAATTGACGATCTACCAGTTGCTGCCATTTTTTAGGTAAGCGATCGTTTATAAACCCTGCTAGCGTTGCAAATCTGCGCACGATCGTTCGGGACAGCATAAATGACCCAAAGCGCTCATATCCTTCATCCTGTCTTCCAAGATCCACGGAGGTGCGCAATACTGATTGAGCTTTCTTAGAAGTGTATAAGGTAATAACCATAACCAATCCTGCCAACAGTAGCAAGATTATAGGTGTCGGAACCTGCCCTGCCAAACCATTCATTAACAAACCATCCGGCATACTCCCGGAATCAAGATATAATTGATATGAATTGTATCCGGCAAGCGGAACACCGATAAAATTGACCAGGTCATTTCCGGCAAAGGCCATAGCGAGGGCAAATGTTCCGAAGAGTACCAGGACCTGGAGAATATCTATCTTAAATATCCGGTTGAGCAGGTATAAGATAATACTTCCACCAATAAAACATGTGAGTAGTAAGATCGTAGTATTTTCTGTCAGAGAATTCACAAAATCATCACTCAGAAATGCAGCACCCTTAGCTCCTTTAATTAGCATAAAATAGAAAATCCCCATAATGCCCAAACCACCCCAAATGGCGCCATACTTCCTCATTCGTTCTTCATAATCGAACGAAAAGAACAAGCGGCTGATATATTGGGTAAATACACCGGTCGTAAAAGCAATGACTACGGAAACCAAGATTCCCGATATGATTGCTAAGGCCTTGGCCGAGTTGATGTACTCGTACAATTGCAGAGCATTGGGATCATTGAGAATCTTCACGAGGGAAATGGCAACAGCGGCACCCAGAAGCTCAAAAACGATCGAGACTGTTGTGGAAGTGGGCATGCCGAACGTATTGAATGCATCTAATAAAATCACGTCGGTAACCATGACCGCCATGAACAAGATCATGATTTCTGAAAAATAGAAGTACTCAGGATGGAAAATACCCTTCCGTGCTACTTCCATCATTCCACTGCTGAAAGTGGCGCCAATCAAAACCCCAAAAAAAAAAAATAAAATGATTGTTTGAAGAGTCGCAGCACGGGCACCTACCGCCGAGTTTAGAAAATTGACCGCATCATTGCTTACACCTACTATCAGATCCGAAATAGCCAGGATAAACAATATAATAATGAGAATCAGATAGAATGAGGCCATTTTCGTTCAAGTCAGATTAATACATTGATCCCTTGACACCGATTCCTTTTCTTTACCAGCGACGGGATTCCGTTTCCAGTTCTGGGGCCAAATTAGATAAATTTTAATCTGTGATTAAATATTTCACTGGTTTTTATGACCTCGTTAGCGTGGATTACCCAATCTAGCATACTACGATTTTTAGGCCTGACATTGACCATTATCATTGCTTTCTTCAAACTAACTCTAGAACAAATTTAGTTACTTTGCTGGTCCGATTTATCCTTATCACCTGCTAACGCAGGATTAATACATTATTCTTTTCTACACTATGAGTGATAAAAGGAAGAAATTCTGTTTTACCAATGAGCAAATCCAGTCCGTAAAAACGACAAAAGACCTCTTAATCCTACTGGGTGATCATCAAGTTGATTTGCAACCAATCGAAGCTGTCATCAAATACGAAGACGAACTCCAGCTATTGCAAATTGAATTGCTGAAATTGCAAAATTGGATACATCTGCATAAGAAACGCGTCGTTGTAGTCTTTGAAGGACGTGATGCTGCCGGTAAAGGTGGTGCCATCCGGAGATTTGCAAGGTATCTCAATCCTCGATTCATGCGGGTAGTTGCCTTAAATAAACCAACCGATATCGAACGTGGCCAGTGGTATTTCCGACGACATGTCAAGGAATTACCCAACCCTGGAGAAATCGTGTTTTTCGACCGAAGTTGGTACAATCGGGCGGTGGTTGAACCGGTGATGGGCTTTTGCACG
>JAGQWV010001014.1 GCA_020437045.1 Saprospiraceae bacterium
TGAGGTGTCCAATTGCCCATTAGTCGATGCATAATGACATTCTCTTCAATGTTGGTAACGATTGCCAGAGCCCTGGTTACGAGTTTACTGGAAACTCCAACACGAAAGCCACCGGTGATAATTTTATTGAAAATGAATCTTTCGCGATGGTCCATACCTGCCCAGGCGTCGGTAATGATTGCCTTCTTCTCATCATCATTTTTATTACCCAAATCGATGAGCAATTCGATCCATTCGGTTAAAGATTTATCTGATGTCTTTTCCGGACGGGGTAACACCAAGGCTATGGCTTCCGCCAGATCACCAACGATATGATAAGATTCCTCAAAAAGCCACAACGGCAAATTTCCTTCTTCCGCAGCCCAGGTTCTGAGCAACGTCATCGTTACCGAGCGCTTAGGGCGTTTATGTGATAAAAGCGCGATGGCCCAAAGTTTATCAGAAGAAGGGGCTTCCTGAAAATAATCTGCCAGTGCCGATACCTTCGCTTTTGTTTTCGTGGTTTGGTCGAGTGCTTCAAATAATTGAACAAATCTTTTCATTTAATCATCTACTTCACTTGACATATTGCTTTCTTCTGATAACTCGCCTTCATATTGGGTTTTTACCACTTCAGCATTGAAACCCTCACTTTGCAACCATCGACAAAATATATCTGTATAGCCATGGGTCACATAAACCCGCTCTGCACCGGTTTGTTTAACAGCCCAATTTAGACCTTCCCAGTCAGCATGATCAGACAGTGCAAATCCCCGGTCGGCCCCTCCCCTTCTTCTAGCACCCCGAAGCTGCATCCAACCAGAAGCATTTCCAATGGATACCTCTTTAAATTGCCGCATCCAGCCAGTACCGGTAGATCCGGAAGGTGCCAGAACCAATGCTTTGGCCAAATCACTTTTTGGGACGTCTGGTGTTAAATGAATGGTATCAGGCAATTGCACTCCGCAAGATTTTATCACGGCATTCATGTTTTCTATTGCTCCATGTACATAAATAGGGCCGATAGAACTATCCACTCCGGCCAGTAATCTTTGGGCTTTACCAAGCGTATATCCAGTCAATAGTGTTGTCGTCTCATTCTCCTGATTATGCTGCCACCACTTATTGATTTGATTGAAAATACTTTCCTGAGGCACCCAGGAATAGATGGGTAAGCCAAACGTACATTCGGTCACGAATCTGTGGCATTTTACCGGTTCAAAGAGCCCACTAATTCCATCATTCTCAATTTTATAATCCCCTGAAATCACCCAGATTTCACCCTTGTACTCCACTTTAATTTGTGCCGAACCCACAATATGACCCGCCGGGAAAAAAGTAAATTTTACTCCATTAATATTTACTTCTTCTCCAAACGCCACGGATTGAATATTAATATTACCCAAGCGGTGACGAATAATTGGTTTGCTCTGGTGCGTACATAGATACGAATGATGTCCCCAACGCGAATGATCTGAATGGCCATGAGTAATCAATGCCTTTTTTACTCGTTTCCAGGGATCAATAAATACATCGGCTCTGGGAATATATATGCCCTCCGTTCTAAATTCAATTAAAGACATTGTTATCCTTGGTAAACTATTTTAAATCTCCTGAAAATGGTCTTTAAAATATGAACTTTCTATCTTAAAAGTGTTTCCTGTCGGGCTTCCATTTAAAGTATTTATTTAAAAAATTCTTTTTTATTTTGAAATACGATCATCCCAATTAGAAGATAAAGTACCAGGAATGAAATATTACTTATCCATTGGGTCAGGGTAAAAAGACTTTTTTCATATCTGATTTCAATCGTATGAATACCTTCTGGTACAACTACAGATTGAATCGTATGATCAGTTTTAAATACTTTTTTTATTTCCTCACCATCCATAAACACTTTTTGTATATCCGGTTGATATATTTCTGACATAACAAATAAACCGGTGTTGCTTGTTTCTACCGTATAGACAACTTTATTAGGATCGAAAGAAATAACATCTACTGTTGACCGCGATGCGGGAAGAATTTTTTCCACTGGATATTCCTCCAGAATAGCGGTACGTCGCACATCAAATGTAGGGCTATTTATCAGCTTCAATCTGGTGGCCGGATCCCGTACAACCTGATATTCATCAACGAAAAAGCCACGGTCTTTACTAAATTTATACCGGTATGTATATAATCCTTTGGCTGCATCCACCAATTGTTCATTAAGATGCTCATCCTGCACGGCCCGGTCAGAGACAACATATTTGACGTTCATAAAATCAAGAACATTCCAATTAATGGGTGTATCCGTTCCGATTTTTTGATGCAAACAATTAGTAGCGACTTCATAAAATGATTTATTCATTTGCATATCGTATCCACCTCCAATCATTTGGGCAAAGACGGGCAGGCTATAGTTCTGACCGCCCATCGCAAAAACCCGAAAAACTTCCTGATCCCCTTTTATCAATTCAGACGTCTCTGAATCAGCGAGAAAAGTCCGGTTAAATTCTGCTCTTGAAATTGGTTTATCTCCATACCGGCTCCATACCACCCCGAGATCGATTATCGAAAAAATAAGCAATAAAATCGTCGCTAACGACTGGTCCATTTTTTTCCTGATGAATAAATAGATAATTACTCCGAATAAGATAAGGCTACAGGCTAAAATCATTAAATCACTAAAAAACATTGATCTTCTCGC
>JAGQWV010001015.1 GCA_020437045.1 Saprospiraceae bacterium
AAAACTAGGACCATCATCAGCCCGGAAGTAAATTCCATTATCAGAATGTTTCTCTTCAAGCTTTAGAAAGTTTCCATCCTTAAATGCTCTTAAAATATCACCTGGTCCATACGCCACAATTAAGGTGTTATCAGTCAAATCCGCCGGATAATTTCTATATCCACATTGGTTACCCCATCGGTCCATTAATCCAATTGTGATACCACCATCAGAAGTGAAATTTATATCGGAGACAATTGGTTGTGGATAAGAGCAAAGTAGAGCCTGTGTAGATGACAATTGCTCTTGTTTTGACTGTATTTGTGTAGATTGCCAATCAGAGATCCAGGCTTGCCATTCCGCTGATCGCAATGGTTGAGGCTGAGGAATATGGGCATTTGACGCTCGTTCTCGTGGATACCCCAGTGGAAATGCCAACACCTCGGTAAAGCCAGCAGCCATATTATTTGGATCAAAACGCAGTACAAATGCAAAAATATGCTCCCGCGATTTGGATATACTTCCATCGGCAACAACTCCCAGGTATCCCATTCCATTGTGGAAATTTAGTCCCCATGGCCTGAGAACACCTGATTCCATAATGCTCTGCCCTACCACTTCTACTCCACTTAATAATGCACGTTTGGTTTTTGCTCCCTGCAATCCTTCCAATTGAATGTCAACCGTTCCATCGGTCACCTCTACCTGAAAAGTACGAGTGATCGCGGTTTTATTACCACCCGCAGCCTTAACAATATCAAATGATTCCTCAATTACCTGACCTTCTGCTATAATTTTAAATTTTCGATCACCTTCCACATAATCCTTTGGCTCTGCAAAATGCAGGGTTACCGTATATGTCTCAGCTGCAGGAGCTGGAATTCGATAGCTGAAGTTCTCTCCAATTCGATAAGTTCTATATAATGGCCTTTCAGAAGTATTCATAGAGGCATTCATCAAATTAGATACCGTAATAGCTGAGTATCCACCTTCGCCACCATCACTATATTTATTCTTATCCCAGGCCACAGCATTATGATCTGTAAATGGCTCTGCCCCAGAGTTATTAAGATTTCCTCCGGCGTTAATACACATCGCGTACCGGTAGTTCAGGTTAGGTAAACCGGTCATACTACTCAATGGGTAACTCTTCACATTCTGAGTACCAGGAGTAATCTCATCTCCAGAAACATCCATTGAGATTAATGATCTTTGATAAAGATTTACCATCCATAGTGTCTGCTCATCTTCCTCTACATCAATATCTCCATAAGCTACGGCACCAACTTTAGCAAATGCATCCATATCGAATGTTGCCGTTGCATCTTGCGATGTCAGAGCATAAGGCATCGAACCATCTACGTCGCCTGTCACATTCTCCCGAAGTACTGAACCGAAATCAATGGCTGATCCACCATTTCCAGGAACAATCCCCTGAAGATTAAAACTGGATAATACCGGGCTACCTGATGAATAGTCTATCATATAGAGTCCACCGGTTCCTTCCGGTCCCAATCCCACATGTCTCTTCAGTACCGCTGCGGTAAATGCCCGTTGATGTAGATTTTGATAAGCTACTCCCCACGCAGAACCAATCTCTTCGATCGTCGCATCCATGCTTGGATCTACTTCTGTTCCTCCTTTAGACTGGGCGATACCATCAACACCATAAGGGAATGACACAAATGCCGGCCCCTGATTACCTTCCGCCGGTCCTCCATCATAACAAGGAATCATGATTCTACTGGTCTCCACATTAACATTTGGACCACCACTCACAGGCACCAGTACCGTAGCACCATCATCAACAAAAAACACAGAAGTAGGGCCAGCCACCCCCTGCATCAATCCAGGAGCGTAACCTGTCACCTGAATACGCAGGCGGCTGAAAATCAATTCGGACGGAAGCAAAAATGTTCCATTTCCATCATCCAGTAAAGGGACTTGATTTCCATTAGCGTCGGTAGCGGTCACTGTTAATCCAGTGACAAGCTCTTCATCTGCATCCTGTACACCATTGTTATTGGCATCGAGAAATGTCTTAATGGTAACCTGAGCGGAGATTTCAATCGGAATAGACAGGATAAACAATAGCGCAATACATAACATATTGCGTGCGGCAATTATCTTCATGGTGCTGTAGTTTTGGTCCTAAATTGACTGCAATAACCTAAAAATCAGTCAATTATATCTTTTACTAGTTCTTATTTGATAGTTTTTAATATGTTCATGTGACACAAAAATACCTAGATAATATGACATTTTATGCAAAATTCTGGATAAGTCACTCTCACTTAAATTTAACAAAAATGTTACTCATCAGTCAGGCTCTATAGCATCACATAATCGCCTCAAATATAATTCGAATATACATATAAGTATCATATATATATTAAAATTATTTGGGAGGTTGTACAATCCTATCCAAAAAGAAAAAGGCTTTCTGTTCTAATACGAACAAAAAGCCCTAT
>JAGQWV010001016.1 GCA_020437045.1 Saprospiraceae bacterium
ATCTCAGAGACACCGATACGGTAATTATCACGGGTTTCAGGAGTGAAATTGCAAATAACAATTACCCGGACTGTATTTGTTTTACCCTTTATTAGGAAGACAATGACCGATTGCACTTCATCGGAAAAATCGATCCATTCAAATCCATTGGGATGATATTGCTGTTCATAGATCGACTTTTCATGAGTAAATATTTTATTTAGATTTTTCACCAACATCTGCAGGGATACATGTAACGGATATTGGAGGAGATGCCACTGTAATTCTTCCTGATAATTCCATTCTTTCGTTTGGCCAAATTCATCTCCCATGAATAATAATTTATTACCGGGATGCATAAACATATATCCAAACAATAATCTTAGGTTGGCAAATTTCTGCCACTCATCCCCGGGCATTTTATAAATCAGGGGAGCTTTTCCGTGTACTACTTCGTCATGTGAAAGGGGAAGCACGTAATTTTCTGAATAGGCATAAAACATATTGAACGTCAGCTTTCCTTGCTCGTATCGGCGGAAAAAAGGATCCGTTTTAAAATATTCCAATGTATCATTCATCCATCCCATCATCCACTTCATGCCAAAACCCAGACCTCCGAGGTGGATAGGATGGGTTACCATCGGAAATGCTGTTGACTCTTCGGCGATCGTCTGCACATCCGGATAATTTTGATACACTGCCATATTGAAATCTTTGATGAAATCAATAGCTTCCAGATAATAGTTACCCCCGTACTGATTGGGTGTCCATTCACCATCTTTACGCGAATAATCCAGGTGTAAGATGGAAGCCACCGCATCGACCCGAAGACCATCAATGTGAAATTGATCGAGCCAGAATAGTGCACTGGAAATTAAAAAAGATCGCACTTCTGCCCGCGTATAATTAAAGATGTGGCTTTTCCAATCGGGGTGATATCCCTTTTGTGGATCCGGATGTTCGTACACACAGCTGCCGTCAAAATTAGCAAGTCCATGTCCGTCGGAGGGGAAGTGAGAGGGGACCCAGTCAAGAATCACACTAATGCCCTCTTTGTGGAAGGCATCAATTAAACGCATGAATGCCTGCGGTTCTCCCTGCCTGCTCGTTGGTGCAAAGAATCCATTCACCTGATAACCCCAGGATCCTCCAAAGGGATGTTCCATGACCGGTAGAAACTCCACATGGGTAAATCCCATATCCTTTACATACGGTACCAGATGTTCAGCTAGTTCATCATAGGTATATAAATCACCATTGGGATGCATTTTCCATGACGTACTATGTACTTCATAAATACTAAATGGTGCTTCCAGATTATTATGTTTATGACGGTCTTTAAGCCATTTTTTATCTTTCCACTTATGCTCCAGCGTCCAAACGATACTCGCTGTCTTCGGGGCTTCCTCCTCGTAGTACTCGAATGGATCCGTTTTGTAGAGTATTTGATTTCCTACTTTAGGGAAGATCTGGTATTTGTAGAGATCACCCAACTGTACGCCAGGGATGAATCCTTCCCAGATACCAGATGAATCCCAACGTACAAAAAGGCTATAATCCTGACCTTGCCAATCATTAAAACTTCCGACCACTTGTACTCTTTCTGCCATAGGGGCAAAGACAGCGAAATAAACTCCTTCTTGGCCATCATGCGTGAGCAGATGGGCTCCAAATTTTTCATAAAGTCGAAAGTGTTTGCCTGACTGAAATAAGGAAACATCAAATTCAGTAAATAATGAATGCGGTTTAACTTGATTACTCATTAGAGAAAGGTATAAAAAAAGTTCGGTGCCGCAAAAAACAAAAGGTCCTTGGTCACATTTAGTG
>JAGQWV010001017.1 GCA_020437045.1 Saprospiraceae bacterium
CTTCGACCCACTTTATTGATATAAAAATCTAGCATAAGGTGACCAAATTGCTATTCATCGGGCGGTGGTCTCGAAGAGTTGAGATCTAAAAACAAAAGGTCACTGCCCACACAATGAAAGCAATTTATAGCCGTTAAAGATTTGATTTTTGTAAATAAATCTCTTACATTCGAAGAGAGTTATTGTTACAGAAAACCTTTATTT
Source organism: Saprospiraceae bacterium (assembly GCA_020437045.1). Taxonomy (GTDB): domain Bacteria; phylum Bacteroidota; class Bacteroidia; order Chitinophagales; family Saprospiraceae; genus JABDMH01. The sequence goes on from JAGQWV010001017.1 coordinate 205, forward strand.
ACACTTAATACCCGATTTGATGCCCGTTAATACCCAACCTAATGGCGTATTGTCACTAGTTGTGACTGTCGTCATACTACTAATTTGCTCTCCAAACTTTTATGCACAAACGCTCGTAGGTGGCTCATTGTATGCCCCTGCACAAGATCAGAGCCAATCAAGTAATAAGATTTGGCTTCAGTACCAAAATTCCTTTCAATTCAAGAAGGGGATGTTTATTGACACCGACTTTGGTAACATCTTTAATACCGCTGTGAGTGACAAGCGATTAAATATTCGCAGTGTTTTTAAATATCAACTCACGAAAAACCTGAGAGTTGGTACCGGAATGGGATTCTTCTGGAACTATGATCGTCCCAATTTATTGCAGGAATTAAGATTCGTCCAGGAAGTCAATTATTTTAAAGACTTTGGTGCCAGTATCATGTTTCATGATCTGCGCGTTGAGGAACGAATTCAGCAGAGTTTTGAAGACCGGGATGATTACCAGACCCGGCTGAGGTACAGATTTGGATTGCAGTTTCCCACCTCTGGACCGGTTTATTTCGGTCTTTATGATGAAGTTTTTAAAAATCTGGGAGCTGCCGGGACTGACCAGCCGTTCTTTGCGATGAACCGTGCAGGTCTGTTCCTGGGTTACCGCACCTACAACTTCGTCTCGTTGGAGGCCCATATCATGGTCGAAGATATCTATAGTAAAAAATCAGGTCAGACAGATCGCTCAATGATCTTACAGCTGGTGGCCAAACACGTGATCTAATAAAAATCAATTTGATAAATTGGGGGCTTAGCCCCCCTACTCTATTCCTCGTTTTTGTAGAGTATATTCCCACATCTATTTCTCCCGGTAGATCTGATATTATTTTGTTGTTTTTTGGTTACCTTGCCGGCACCGTTTAGATGCTATGAGGCTTAACCCTTTACTAGGAGGCTTGGTTCTCCTATTAATATATATTGTATTTTCTTGCACGAATTCTGAAAAAAAAGGATCGAACGAATCCAAGTATTGTGTGGTCTACAATGCCCTGGTTCCTGAAAACGACACCGTTAATTACGAGGTTTTTGCAAGGAGCTGGGATGGTCAAAAGATTATCAATCTAACCCAAAATCCCGCTGTTGATTGGGTGTGTCACGGTTGGAAAAATAAGATCTATTTTATTTCAGATCGTGATACTACCGGTGGCATTTATTTCCTCTATCGATACGATCTGAATAATCAAGCTGTCACAAGAATGGATCAACACCGGATGGCCAACTCCTGGTTGGACTCCCGGAATGACGGTGCAGAGCTCGTCATCTGTCGCCAGATGGGTGACTTTCGATCATTTGCCATCATCGACAGTACCGGTTATGAGGTCCGGGAAATTCTCCGTACTAATCAATATGAAATCAGTGATCCAGCTTTTAGTCCGGATGGTAAATGGATCGTTTACCGTTCTACCCGATCTGGTGTGGACGAGTTGTGGATCGCTGACGAACTGGGTTCGCATCAAAGACAAATTACCCACTACCCTCCTAATCTGGAAGACCCGGGAACCGATTTTTACCATGCTGGTCCGCCCCGGTGGAAACCGGGTACCAATATCATTTCGTACACCTCAAGAAGAGGAAATCAATATCATATTTTCAGTATTAATGCAGACGGAACCCAGAATATCCAATTGACCCGTGATCCGGGAAATCAGGGTTGGCATTCCTGGAGTCTCGATGGAAAATATTTGATCTATGACGGTGATAAAGGAAATAATTCACCTGTAGATCTCTTCCTCCTAAAAATGGAAAATCAACATCTGGAGCAAATGACAAAGACCCCATTTCCCGAACGAGCTCCCTTCTTTCTGGAATATCATCTGTTGCCCCTGAGTTAGATATAAATGAATGAATCCTTCAACAAGATTCCTTGCTTAGACCTG
>JAGQWV010001018.1 GCA_020437045.1 Saprospiraceae bacterium
ATCCGGACTTATACAGACCTCCAAACCCTGCTAAATGAAGTGCCTGTAGATATTGTCTGTGTTTGCACGGCTAGTGGAAGGCATCTTGAACCAACGCTCCTAGCTGCCAGAGCGGGAAAACATATTCTTTGCGAAAAACCATTAGAAATTCGTACGGACCGGGTTGACCAAATGATTGAGGCTTGTAAGACAAATAAAGTATTACTGGGCTGTATTTTTCAGAATCGATTTAGTCCCGATTTTATCAAATTGAGAAATACGGTAGAAAGTGGACTACTCGGCAAAGTAGTGGCTATAAATGCCATGATCCCCTGGTATCGAAATGAAGCTTATTACGCTAATAGTGGCTGGAGAGGTACTTTGGAAGGAGATGGAGGAGGAGCATTAATCAATCAGGGAATCCATACGGTAGATCTTTTTCAGGTGATTGGAGGTCCGGTAAAACAGGTTTTTGGCAAAGTGCAAACAACGATCCACGATATAGAGGGTGAGGATCTGGCAACCGCTATAGTCACTTTTACCAATGGAGTGACTGGTTTGATCCAGGCAAGTACGGCCATGTGGCCCGGATATCCGGAAAGATTAGAAGTATTTGGAGAAAAGGGAAGTATTATTCTGGAAGGTGGTCGTATCTCTGCGTTTAATATTCAAGGAGTGGAGACAGAAAATCAAGTGGTTGAGTCAGAATTGAAAAGTGGGTCTTCCGACCCCATGGCCATAAGTCATGAATTTCACAAACGTCAAATTAGAGACTTTGCTCAGTCCGTCTTAAATAATAAAAAGCCAGATATTGATGGCACGGAAGGTCGTAAGGCCGTGGCAATTATCGAGGCTATTTATGAATCCTCGAAGCGGAATATACCTGTTGTCTTTTAAAATTCTTATCATTTGGGTTGTACCTGGTCGAATGCCCAAAATTTTTTGCCCAGAATAAATATTAACCATTTTTCTGGAATTTTAATAATATTTGGGTTCACACAAATATATCTGCCATGTATCGATTTGGAATTTTTGGTTTCCTGTTTATGATTTACACGACGGGGTATAGTCAAAATAATCGATTAGTAGCAAAGGTCTATCCTGGCTATTCATTGCCTTCCTTGATGCATAATGATGCAAGGAATGTATTAGATACCGTATTTTATCCGGTACATGGTGATGAGTGCACTTTGGAAATTGTCACGATTGGTATACAAGGATGGGGACGGATTTCCGGCATGAATTTTTTTGGTGATTTGGAGAAGGCACAGCGACTGCAGTTTGATGGTAGTGATAATTTTACTGTCGTTGGGGCTCTGGTCTTTTTTGAAAAACCAGGCATTGTCGGAGATGGTTCAGTCAATTGCAAGGTATACAGTGTCGATCCGACAAGCGGAGCACCTCAGGCAATCAAAGGTTTTAGCAACGCCGTAAAAATGACAGAGATTATGGTGCCGGACTCGGTACCAGTGCCTACTTATTTTTCTTTTGAACAGGGGGTTGACGTTAATCTCAGTGAACCCGAATTTTTTGTTAGCGTTGATTTTAGCAAATTATATGCCACCAGAGATACGCTGGTGATTTTGCAAACAATACCTGAGTGTGGAGACGGAGGTAACACCTGGGAATTACACAACGATGGGATCAGTTGGTTTCCCATCAGCTCTTCTTTTTCATGGGAGATTAATGCTGATTTTCTGATAAACGCTGTCGTGGATTTTAATGATCCGACGAGTACCAGTGACTATGTTTCAGCCGGTAATCTTAAGATTTATCCAGCTTATCCTAATCCGGTTAAGTCCGAAGTTAATTTGAAGTTTACAATAAATGAGCTGTCAAAGGTGGAAGTACAAGTTTTTGATGCAGCCGGTAGTCTGATTGAAGAAAAATCTATGGGAATGATGCCTCAGGGTGATCATGAATTGATTTTAAACACCAGCAACTACTCTAACGGTACCTATCTATACCGGATTAAGACAACATATGCTTCTCTTGTCAGCCGCTTTGAAGTGGCAAAATGAAATCAACCTTTTAGGTGGTTCTTATAATTTCAATTTTATTTTTTGACCGCAATTCGTAAAGGTCGCTTCTACGGTCGAGTAGGGGAGTGACGGAACCCAATTCTCTTTGCTGTCCCAGATTTGCCAAGTCAAGATCCGCAAATACCACAGTTTCGGTATTCGATTCCGCTTCAGCCATAATTCCGTTGAGGGGAAAACCAATGTCACTGGGTGTCAAGACTGCTGCCTGGCCATAGTTGATTAGAAAACTGCTTACTTGCGGGAGGTTTCCAATATTGCCGGAAAGTACCACGTAAACCATATTCTCAACGGCCCGTGCATGAGCAGAGTAGCGCACTCTCATGTATGCCTTTCGTTCGTCTGTACTGAAGGGAACAAAGATGATCTCTACACCGGCCAGTGTGAGTAGCCGGGAGATTTCAGGAAATTCGATATCATAGCAGACCTGAATCGCAATCCGCGCATGACCGGTATCGAAAATCTTAATGCCTTCACCGGGACTTATCCCCCAGTGTATCCTTTCTCCGGGAGTGATATGCAATTTATCCTGGGTATATATATTGCCACTGGGGGTAAAAAGATGGGCGATATTATAGATTTTTTCATCCCTGACTACCGGATGAGATCCGGCGATGATAAATAGTCCCGTTTCTTGTGCTTTTGCTCGGAAATAGTCGATGTATTTATCGGTGAGTTGGGTTAGATTATGCACGGCCTCAAGGGTCGAGAGATCTTTATCCATGGCTGAAAAAAGCTGAGCAGTAAATAGTTCCGGGAAAAGAAGAAAATGGCTGTGGTATTCGTTGGCGGTCTGGATAAAGAAATCCGATTGTTGGACAAATTCTTCCCAATTGTTAATCCGTCGCATCTGATATTGAGCCGAACAAATGCGCACTTTTCTTACCGGAGCTTTGATGGGAGCTACGGCGAGACGATGCCTTTTTTCATCATATTTTGGATTCTCCAATTCCAGGAAGGTAGCATAGTTCAAACTTTCGGCATCATCCAGGTAATCCATATGCACCCCCTTTATCAAATATCCGGCTTTCAAGTGAGCAGAAAGAGCTATATCTTTTATAGCTCCTCTTTTTACTTGTTCGATATATGCCTCCGGTGTGAGTTTCCCGGCATAATCTGCATATCCTGGAATGCGACCACCGGCAACCATTCGCTTTAAATTGAAGCGTTGCAATATCTTCTTTCTACCATTATAAAGCTTTCCTGCTATTGCTTTGCCTCTCCATTCGGGTAAAACTGCGATATCGGCACCATACAGGGTATCGCCGGAGGGATTGTGGGTGCTAAATGTACCTAATCCGGTGATTTCGGCATAGGAATACCACGGTGACTGATCATCGATCTGGACAATAAGAGATGTAGCATATCCAACAATTTCGTCAGCAACTTCCGCGAGCAATTGTCCCTCTGGAAACGCATTCAACTGGTATTGGTAGTTCCTTCGGTCACATAAGTCTTTTCTTGCAAAATTCGGGTATGCCGCCTGTTGAATGGCAATTATTTTGTCTATATCCTCTTCCTTCCATCTCCTGATGATAACTCTGGCTTTCTTTTCCATAACCATAGAAATATGGACGCAAAGCTAGATCTAGATATTGGATTTTGTTTAACTATTTTTCGGAAAAGAGATTGAGGGCCATTTCCAAAGATATAGACTCCAAACTTTTAAGATGAGTTTAAAAACAAAGAGGGAAGCCCAGACCTTTTCGGTCCGACTTCCCCTATTTATTTCATTTCACATCCTCAATGATGGATGAAAATCCGTACGTTGGCGATCTGCTCTTTCGACCATAGCTGTAGTTGGTAGAAACCATCTCGAAGGTGCGCAACAGGAATCTGGAAATCTTTCAGATCACTGGGTGCAAAGGATTGACTCCATACGGTACGGCCCGTAAAATCCACCATTTTTCCGATGATCTCGCCCTTGAATTCATCGATACCCAGTGAGATGGTTAGAAAATTGTTTACTGGATTTGGAAATGCCTTTATGCTAATAATATTTTGATTTATTTCTGGTGCAGTAGCAAAGGAGAACCACGGTGAATGATCGCTGCTACCGGAGCTGCATTCGGATTTGACCTTAAATTTGTATTGGCCACCCGGAGTTAAACCTT
>JAGQWV010001019.1 GCA_020437045.1 Saprospiraceae bacterium
GTAAAGAAAGAAATATCTTCCCTGTTTTAGATAAGCACATGACATATGTAGGCACTAAACGTTCTTCACTTTCAATGGAAGATCTTCCATCAATCAACACATCCCTAAAAGAGGAATTTATTGAATTGAAATCCATTAGTCCATGCATAGTATTGATCAAAAAATGACCTTTCTTATACTCCAGCATGCCGATCAGAAATCCCGGAAGGCCAGGATTAGGCCAGGGAACAAACTGAAGCAAAGAGTCAAATTCTATGGAATAACTATGAATTCCCAGCTCCGATGTCATCCAAAAATTTCCCTCGGAGTCAATATCTACAGTATTTATTCTTTCGCCATGATAAGCTTTCCTACTTAATACCGGTATTAGATCCAATTGATTTGAAGTATCAATAACATATAATTTCTCCCCATCCGAAAAATAAAAATCACCCTTATCTGATAAGCAAGCTGTAGCTGCAGAGTGAATATTCCAACTCTTTAAAATGTCGTATTCCCTCTTTATATCATCCACACGTACTTTAAATATTCCTTCTTCACAGACAACCCAAAAGTCTCCCTCTTCTCCCTTTATCATTACATGTACGGTCTGCGTATCCATACCCGTAACTTGATGAAAAATACGAGACCCCAGATCTAAGACGTATAAACCTACCTGGGTACCTATTAATAGGTTTCCCCAGTCATCTTCTAAAAGACATCTCACCTTATTGTCGCCCAGACTTTTCCCATTATCGGGATCATGGGTAAAATGTTCAAATTCATATCCATCATACCGGTATAGTCCGCCATAGGTTCCAAACCAGAGAAACCCCTGACTATCTTCATAAATACAATCCAGAATGGGGGTTTTTTCCGGAAGATTGTATGATTTAAATCTCAATAAATCATTTTGCGACGAGACACTATAATTAAAGCAAAGCACCAGCAGAAACAAATCTGTACATATGCCAAGGGATAGATGCTTCACGAGAAAACTTTGTTGTAAACAAATTAATAAACCCAAATGAATACAACAAAAAAGCTTCCGTTTTTGCACAATAGTCCAGATTTATTTTCAGGAGAATGTCAAAGAATCATACCTCAAGATTGAGATCCCTTGGAAACATTACTCCAGAAATATAAACAATAGTCCTATTCTCATGATTTTTCCAATGCGACATTTGTCATAACCTCCTAAAAGCACCTATAAAGATTTTACTCATTTCATATTAAAATAGAGATCATGAAGAAGAACACACTGTTACTTGGACTGGCCTTGATAATTTTTGCATGCCAACGGGATCATGATGATTTTAGATTCCCGGATACGCACTCCAATCAAGTTAAATATCTCGAAAACCTGAAAATGCCGGACATTGAAATATTTGCAAACAACCTGATGCAAGAGGCCGGTTGGAACGCGGAACAACCCATTTCCAGCCAATTTGAACGACGAAAATCTCCTTCGTCCACCTGGTTAGAATCAAATGCGAGATCGATCATCGATGAAGAGAATAATATCGCTCACTATATTTTTAAAATTCGGGTAGGACCAGGTAAATATGATATGATCAATCTCCATCGGGTGGTGAAAGAACGTTCACGAAATTTTCCAAAACAATCAAAAAACACGTTGTTTTTACAACACGGCGATTTTAAAGATTTTGAGGGTATGTTTTTACCCGGGGTAAAATCGCCTCGTCTTGATGACAGCGAAGGAATCGCAAATTTCCTGGCAAAAAATGATGTGGATGTATGGGGTATTGACCAGGCCTGGACCTTAATACCGGAAGAAGAAACAGATTTTACCTTTATGAAAGACTGGGGTATGCAGCGACAGGTTCAGGATCTGAAGAAAGCAATGACCCTGGTCCGGGTGATAAGATTTCTAAGTGGTAATGGTTTGACACCTTTAAACTTATTGGGATATAGTAGTGGATCTACGGTGGGTTTTGCATTACTTAATGAGGAAACTTCTATCACTGAAAACAACCACAATGTCGCCGGCTACATAGGAGTAGATCAGGGCGTACATACAGACAATTCAATCTGGGAAAACATCACCTGTGACCTGAGTGCAGGGTATCAAGCGCTACTTGATGCCGGCCAATATCAGGATTATAATCCCTTGCCGTTCTTTGGCAGTGCAGCCCAATCCGATCCGGAAGGAGCTTCCGAATTAATCCCTGGGTTTTCTAATCTCCAAGCAGCACAAGCGTTAGCGATATATCCCCTATTCGAACCCTATCCAGGGCATTTTCTGGCAGGAATCTTCGACTCGAACTCCTTACCAACCGGCTTGCAAAATGTCAGCACAGAAGATTGGCTGGATTTCCTGATTTATTCCCCACCTTATGAACCGGTTGCGTTTGAACGCGATGAATACATGACCAGTTGTCCATCGGCAGTGGATGTTTCCTGGGATGACAACCTGAGTCAGGTGCAAAATCCAATACTTTATATAGTAGCAGGTGGAGGATTTGGATCCACCGGCACAGAAACACTAAACCAATTGGGTAGCGCAGATATTACAACCCTGGAAATATCCCTTTATCCTAAAGCGGATGTCGCATTGGATTTTGGACATATAGATTTGTTTCTCGCCAATAATGCAGATGAACAAGTTTGGAAACCTATTTTAAGCTGGATTTTAGCTCACTGATATTGAAAAACCTTTCAGCAGATGAAGT
>JAGQWV010001020.1 GCA_020437045.1 Saprospiraceae bacterium
TTACTGCGGAAATGCTGCACTAGGTGATATTGGCAAACCGATGATCCTGCTTGAGAAAGTTCTCTAACCAAGTTGCACACGACTTAAAATCATCAAAGAAAAATTCTTTAGATACAAGTTTTCCATAAATATTAAACCGTTCAAACATATCCCGCGGTTGACCGTGCAAGTCGGTAAAAACAACGGTGATTCCCAGTGCCTGCAGGTCCATAATGGCATCTTCCATGGCATAGAGCCCCGATTGATCGACAAAAGGTACTTTGTCCATTCGAATGATAACCACTTCAATCTTAGGTAAGGCCTTAATCATCTCCTGAAATCGCGATGCAAAACCAAAAAATAAAGGTCCATCCAAGTGTTTGATATACACTCTTTCCCCAACTCTTCGTACAATATCTCCTTCATCCTGCCAGGGAATCTCGCGTGAGAATTCTATCAAAGGGGCAGTGCGGGTCCGATGATCAACGACATCGGCTATGGTTTTCATAAATAGTATTGATGAAAGTATCAATCCAACAACAACTGCTTCGATGAGGCCTACAAATACTGTGAGAAATAATACCAGAAGCATGACCAGAACCTCACTACGAGGCCACTGGCCTATGTGCCGCAGGCCTTTGTAGTCCATCACTCCGATTCCAACGGTGACCAGGATACCCGCCAGCACGGCTGCCGGTATCATGGAAGCCAGTGGTCCGAGAGAGAGTAGAACCACCAATAGTAACACTCCTGCCGTCATGCCGGATAACTTTGTTTTACCACCTGAGTTGATATTAACTACCGTACGGATCGTAGCACCCGCTCCGGGAATTCCGCCAAAAAGGGCCGCAATAGAATTACCGATACCCTGGCCTACCAATTCGCGATTAGGATTATGTTTGGTCTTGGTCATATTGTCAGCGACCACGGAAGTCAATAGGGAGTCAATCGCACCCAAGGCGGCTAAGGAAGCAGCCGTAAAAAAATAGGGTACCACTGCACCAAAACTAAAATTTGCGAATATGCTAAGTTCTGGAATCGGAAAGCCACTCGGAATAGTACCAATGGTTCGATACTCCGGCAATAATAAAAAAGCTCCAATAGAGACCACTAATAAAGCGACCAATGTGCTTGGAACCACGGTAGTAATACGTTTAAATCCATAAATAATCAAGATCGTCAAGAGACCGAGTATCAAATCCACGAGGTTAATTTTAGATAAAGCCCTTCCCAACACCTTGAGCGATCCAATAACCCCGGCAGCATTATTTCCGGCCAGTGTCTTTGCCTCCAGGCTAATATCTGCTTCCTGAATATCTCCTGCTCTCCGAACAGTCTCTTTAAAGTCTTCCAATACCAGAATTTCTTCGGCAGCTTCCTCTCTTAATATCCGATCCAGCAGAACTTCTTCCGCCTGTGGTAAAAATTCATCGACATACTTTTGGTCTTCTTTGGCATAATAGCCAAGCATAGGCAGCAGTTGCGTTATGATAATGATCACCCCAATGCCTGTCATAAAACCAGAAACAACGGGATACGGAATGTATCGAATATATTGTCCGACCTTCAGAAATCCTAATCCAATTTGGATCAGACCAGCCAGCAAAAAAACCATTAAAATCGCAGGCAAAGCCCGGCTAAGATCTCCTTCATTGGCCGCCACTATTCCGGCAATCACCACCATACTTACAGCAGTCATAGGCGCGGTCGGTCCGGAAATCTGGGTATTGGTACCACCAAAAAGAGCCGCAAAAAAACTAATAAATATAGCACCATAAAGCCCTGCAGCAGCTCCCAAGCCTGATTGTAAACCAAAGGCAAGTGCCAGGGGGAGGGCGACAATTCCTGCGGTAATTCCTCCAAATAAATCTCCCTTAAAATGGGTAAAATCCAGTCCTAATAATTTTTTCATTATTTACAGTTCTTGATGAAAGGCCAAAATGTTATTAAATGAAACAGCAACACTGATTGTAGGATACTCGTTGATGGGATCTCCAAGCGTCAACAAGAAATCAATAAGCAAATTCCGGAGGTGGTGTGGATATTTCCGCGTGATCTGTGGCAATACAATAGGACAGATATGTGCTTATTCTGTGATAGTGAATATCAAAATAATCAGACAAAGTATAAGGAAAAACATTACTCAATTGAGTGTAGAGCGCAAACACCTTTGATTTATAGTCCTGCTCAGCTTCCGAATCGGTATCAACATACTTGAGGAAACCCTCCGTAGACACAAGATCTTTCTCCACTGAAAAATTAAGGAATCCCAATACACTGCTGGAACTAAAGGACATTAACGCCAAAAAAACAATAAACTTAGGCAACCTTGTTCTTAAAAATTTCACCATTCTCTGAAAGCAGGCTCAAGGGAAAGATAATTAATCTCACCAAGAAATGGAAATTTCTCACGAGAAACAAAAAGCATTATGATATACATCCTATCTAATCAAGGGAGTCTCAAACAATTTGTTGACTTTTCCCCTTCTCTATAAATATTATGAATACCATTGGTACTTA
>JAGQWV010001021.1 GCA_020437045.1 Saprospiraceae bacterium
CAACATCACGATGATTGGATGGGTTAGTTTGGTGGTCACGATTGACCACGCCTGCTAACGCGTTTCTTTTTTTTTATGCTATTTTGAGTTGCCTCAAATATTGTAGCAAAAGACGGGTTGAAAATTTGCTACTTTTGATTTTGTATTAAGCTACATCATCATAGACATATACCATGAAGACAAATTACATGCCAGCTTCCATCATTCTCGGGATATTTTTCGTGCTGGGAATGTATATTTTTGGTCGTCATATGTTAGATGCACGAAAATCAGAGCAATACGTATCTGTAAAGGGATTAGCTGAAAAGGAGGTTAAGGCGGATCAAGGTTCCTGGGTCATCTCTGCCTCCAATGCTGACAACAATATTGACTTTCTTAAAGCAAATATTAACAGGCAGTTAGCCAGTGCCAAACAATGGCTTATAGAAAAGGGATTTGTTGAGAGCGAGATCAAGGTGGAAGAATTAAGTATCCTTGAAAATATTTATGGGCAAGCTCAGGCTCGATATACGGCCAATCTTCAGATTTCGGTATCAACCGACAAGGTTGACATTCTGGATAATGTATCAGGGCAGGTAAATCAGTTAATTGACAAAGGTGTCTCACTGACGGGTGATCGATGGTTGACTCGTCCAAGGTACTTTTTTACCAATATCAATGATATAAAGCCTGAACTATTGGCGGAAGCTACGCAGGCGGCATTAAAATCGGCAAAAGAGTTTGCTGCTAATTCAGGAGAGAAAGTGGGAGGAATCCGACGGGCCAATCAGGGTATCATCTCACTTATCCCGTCCAATCGTGTAAACGATTCTGAAGAATTTTTCCTTAACAAGATTGCCAGAGTAGTAACCAGCATCGATTACTATATAGAATAGCAATCTTGGGACTTTAATTTGAAGCGCTGACTTATATGAGGAATTTACCCTGACGGTATATCAACTTACCGTCTGCCCAAATTTCACCATCTTTCTTCATATCTGAGATCATGTCCCAGTGAATAGTCGATGTGTTTTTACCACCAGTTTGATAATATGCCTGACCAACCGCCATGTGAAAACTACCTCCAATTTTTTCATCAAAGAGGATGTTACCAGTGGGCTGTTGGATGCTATAGTTGGTTCCAATAGCCACTTCTCCAAAAGTTCTGGCACCCTTTACTGCGAAAACTTCATCAAGTAGTTTTTGACCAGTTTTGGCTGAATAATCCACCACTTTTCCATCTTTTATCTCCAACAGTATACCTTCCACGGGGTGTCCTCGAAAGATCGATGGATAGTCGAAGTAGACAGTGCCATTCACTTGCTCTTCATGCGGCGCGGTATATACTTCACCAGAGGGCATGTTTGTCTGACCATCAGAGTTCATCCAGATTCGGTCTTTGACATTGCAAGTCAAATTGGTCCCCTCTTTCTTAAAAGTGATTTCAGCAATTTTATTTAAATAGTCGACAATATATTGCTGTTCCCTCCTTACCTGCAACCAGCTGGCTTTTGGATCTTCATCATAGAGTTTGCAGGCATTGAAGACAAAGGATTCATATTCTTCCAGGGACATTCCTGCTTGTTGGGCGGAAGCCTGGGTTGGATATTGGCAAAGACATCTTTTTAAGGCCCTGGTAGCGGTACGTTTACTGTACACTTCACTGACTTCCTTGCGAGCTTCCGAGCGAATTTTAATTTTATCCGGATCGATATTTTGATCTTCCCGGAGATTAAAAGGAGCTCTAATGTACAGGTACGCTTCAAAGTCAGCAAAGATTTTTTCCTGATTGGGTGAAAGCCACTGCAGTTGATGCTCCTTACTTTCCTGAAAGTAGATACGGTGTTGTTCCCTCCATTCCAGATCTGTCACAACGTGAGCACCGATTCGGAGGGCATGGCGATATACTTCTCTCACCAATGGCTCGGCCAGGGTTGTTGATTGAATAAATAATCGTTCACCTTCTTTTAGCTCCAGGCAATATTCTACTAATAACTGTGCATATTTCCCTATCATGTTGATCTCTTTAATTTCTTTTCGGAGGAATGATATATCGGGTATGGCCATTCATTTCAATCCTTTTGCGGATTTCTTCCATCTCACGAATCTGAGGAAGAATTTTTTCCAGGCGGTCGATGATAAATGTTTGCTGTTCAATTTGGTTAGACATGCTTAGCAATTGGTATTCTTCTTCCAGCGAAAGTCCAATTTTATGTGCTATTGTCGATAGTTGAAAGTTTTCGGGGATCTTTCGTTTTGGTATTCGCATGATACTGTACAGCTCTTCCATCAGGGTATGGATGTGTAGCTCGTAGGTGGGGTCAGCTGCTCCTGTAATCTGCCTGTCCGTTACCTCTGCCGCTGCATAAATTTTTTGTTCTGAGATGACATGAAACCGTTTGATAAGATAGGTGTGGGTTCCTTTGACGGTTATGTCCAACCGGCCATCAGGATAGCGTTTCTTGATATTGACCAATTGCATCGAAGTTCCCACTTCTTTAGTTTTGCCATCAATAACCGGTGTAATGCCAAAAGGAATCTCGCTTTCTTCACAATCCTGGATCAGATCCCGATATCGGGGCTCGAAAATATGCAGTGGAATCGTTTCTCCCGGAAAAACAACAATCTGCAGAGGAAACTGTGCTAAAAGATAAGTCATCTTAGGCAATAGTATAACGTTGCGCGATAAATGCACAACAAGATGATGGGGAGATGTAGGTATATATAAACTGTGGTTTATAAACTACCAGGACATGTCATCTTCATCTGATCTGTCATTACGAGAAGAGTCCCGATTGTTGGCGCTTACTTCTTCGCCATCATCATCCTCGTCATCCTCGTCTTCATTACGTTCTTCCCACTCTTTATTACGACGAGTGTACTCATCGTAATCATAGTCTGGTAAGAGTTCTGATTTAATATAATTGACAGTCTCTTCCAATCCTTCCATGAATCGATTGAAATCTTCCTTGTACAGGAAGATCTTATGTCGTTCATAGCCATCGCCGTTGAATCGTTTGGTGCTCTCAGTCAAGGTAATATAGAAATCTTCTCCTTTGGTCCTTCGTACATCAAAAAAATAGGTTCTTC
>JAGQWV010001022.1 GCA_020437045.1 Saprospiraceae bacterium
CTCCAAACACAATTATTCGAAAAGAATCTGAAAAACCTGCTACATCTACCGGATTCATTGGTGCAACGGGAAAGAGAACTCTACTTTGAAATCAATAATCTCGATTATGTATTAAAGGAGAACCCTTCTGATAGTCTTAGGGAACATAAGTTGGATCTCGAAAGAAAATATTTTGATCTCAGGAGAAATCTTCTATTCCAATCGAGTCGCTTGCAAGCAATTACTAACGACAACCTCATCACTTTGGAGGGGACACAAAAAAAATTGAGTTCAAAAACCCTGGTGGTAGATTATTTCCTGAACCAAGGAGAACTATTTATTCTAGCTATTGGTAAGCATTACGCTCATTTTGAAAAATATCCCTTCGACAGTTTGAGTCAACAATCATTATCAGATTTTGTCACTCTTCTGCAAAAATTACCCGGTGAGGACGGTGCTTCTGATTTCCGACAATTGGCTTTCGAAAATTATTCAACCCTCTTGCCTTTTGAGATTCAAAAAAGCACAAAAGAGCTCGTCATTATTCCTGACAATGATTTGTACATCATACCATTTGATGCACTCATTGATGAGAAACCCAGTGCCAGTATGGCTATTGCTGATTTAGCATTTTTGGTAAAAAAATATCAGATTAGTTATCTGGCAGGACTCAATATATCCAGATCGACCGTATCAGGATTAGACACGAAAGCAGTGGCTTTTGCACCATTTGTGCCTGGAGTCGATGAGAATCTGGTTCAGGTACCTCTACTTCGTTACACCGATAGTGAGCTCCAGGTAATCGATGATAACTTTGAATTGGAAGCCTTTAGAGGTAAAGATGCCACGGAAGAACGTTTTAAGCACATGGTCGGGCAACATAGTTTATTACATATTGCCTCTCATGCAATCATTGATAATGAATATCCCCTCCAATCGAATATTTTATTTTATCCATCGGGGGATAAAGACGATGGTAAATTACAACTATGGGAACTATATGGGTTGGAAATCCCTGCTAAACTGGCGGTCCTTTCCGCCTGCAAAACTGCGGATGGAGCATTAATGAAAGGGGCAGGCATTATGAACATATCCCGCGGGTTCAGTGTCTCCGGTACTGATCAGGTTTTGTCTAATCTCTGGCCAGCACAGGATTTTGCTGCCAGTGAGGTCATTGGTTCATTTTATCGGGAACTCAAACACGACCACGATCCTGCAAAAGCGTTGCGGCAGGCTAAGTTAAACTATCTCACTCAGCAAAATGGACCACTCCTCTACCCTGCTTATTGGGCAGGATGGATCATTCAGTACTCTGAGTTGGAAGAAGCAGCTAGTTTTACGGTTACGACTTACCATTGGATCTTGATTTGCAGTATTTCTCTCTTGTTAATATGGTTTGGTTTTCATCGTTACGCACAAAGACAAGAAAAAAAATAAAAAAATCTATTCAGAGCCTGTCACTTTCTTCCAAGTGTACATACTTAATAGTAAATCGGCTTAGGCACGAATTACTGCTGTGTTGGTAGGATTAAAAGAAATCTTATTTACGGAGCATCAACATGACAACGCACCAGTATAGCTCTGATAAACCGAAAAAACATCCCAGGTATCTTCTAAGGTATGCCGGGGGTGGCTTTTAGATTTGTATATGTGTAACATCATTAGAACCCTAGAAAACCTTGGAGTCTCCGTAGTATTACGGAGACTTTTTTTTGCCCGCGCTCTTTTCCCTTAGTCATCTAAATAGTAGATGATATATAAGTAAAAAATAGTAGCTGAAAGATCGATAAGAAGATGAACAAGAAGCTCCCCTTTAATTGTTGAGGAGTGAAAATTAGTCGTCCCTACCCTCCAGCAAGGTCAAAATCGTCATATTTTAGTTTGCCAAGACATTGAGACTCAAGTCTTTACTGACCATCAGGGATCGTAAGGATAAACGCTGGTAAGAATTTCAATGGCCTCGTCCTGGTTGCCCTCCATAAATCCGATTGCCACCACAATATTCGTTTCGCTTTGAGTGTCCAGCAACAGTGAGACCAGGATATAGTCATAGGAATAATAGTCATTAGTAGCGGCTACTATAAAATATCCCTCCAGATCACCAAGATTTATAGCATCACCATCAACGGCGGCATGATCAAAATGAGCAAATCTATCCGCCACGTCGATAGTTGCCTCAGCAAGATCATTAAGATCTACATTGCTATCAGACCAGGGCACCAAGGTAACAGCCAGTAAACCATCACTGCTTACCGCCGTAAACTGAGATTTATTATTTACCTGAACTTGAAAATCCGAAGCTACTTCGAAGCCTATGCCATAGTAGTCCCACTCGAAAGCGGTCTGACTTATTAAGGGAGAAAATACATTGAGCAATAGAAGAGACACTGCCCATCCAAGAAATTTGGTTTTCATGAGTTATCTGAATTTCCAGGTAAATTAGATTTCTTTTCTGGCATTCAGATCAATTTACCTCAAATTATTTTTTGCCTGTTGCTGCTGGCAATTTCTTTTCAATTTCATCCAGGGCTGGGATCTGGATGTCTAATTGGCTGCTCAATATTCCTAAAGCAATGGACGATCATTGGGCTTAACCTGCTCGACCAATTCCAATCTTTTCACTACCGAATTCTTGCCTAGAATCGTACCGGGAGACAAAACCGCATTGGCCCCAATCCGGCAACCATCGCCAACCAGCGATCCAAATTTCATGACCCCCGTATCAATCAATTCGCCATTCCATTGTATGAAAATCCTTCTATCCAGTCTTTCGTTATAATGATTTGCTGCTATTGAACCAGCTTCAAAATTAACGCCGGAGCCAATAATGCTATTTCCAATATAATTAAGATGCGCCATGGCCGAACCACTACCGATAAAACTGCTTTTTATTTCCGAACCGGGGCCAATCTTTACATTTCGATCGAGAAATACACCTTCCCGAAAATAGGCATTAGCAGAAATGTGGCAATTTTCCAAAATGACAACCGGGCCATGGAAGGTCACCCCTCTTTCCACTTTTGCTGATCTATGGACTGCAATATGATTCTCGGTTATAAAATCATTACCTAATGTTGCAATAAGATCCCCAAGCAATTTTTTAAGCCGGTGTGTCAATTCCCAGGGTTTGTCAAAAGTCTCTGTTTGAAAATACGCAGGAAAATTCTCAATAAATTCAGATGCATTCATTGGCAATAAAACGGAAACTTAAGCGAGAAATTATATGGATTCTACTACTAGATCG
>JAGQWV010001023.1 GCA_020437045.1 Saprospiraceae bacterium
CAACAAACTACCTATCAAGGTCTGGTAATTCTCTGCTCCGTTCATAATAATTATTATGTTGCCAATAATTAATAATACTCCTCCAACAAACTACCTATCAAGGTCTGGTAATTCTCTGCTCCGTTCATAATAATTATTATGTTGCCAATATTTTTCCACCTCACCTGACTGATCCGTTTCAAATCTTATTTCCTCTCCCAGGGAAGAGTCTTTCCTAAGGCGATGAAAAATATTGGCCTTTTCTTGCTTCATCAAGGACATCTCTCCTGCAGGGTCGGTACTGGGCAGTGGAATCGAAGCCAATTTGCCCTGCCATTTGACAATGGCTTCTTCCGGCCACCAGGGCTGATTATCATATATACCGGTATAGCGATCCAATTGCAGGCTGTCGGCAGTGGCTGTTTCATTCACCGCTTTAGCCAACAGTGCCAATATTCCCTTCGCATATTTTGACGGGTTCACTGCCTGGGCATTTATCATGATAACCGCCGCTACCCGTTTCACAGGATCTATCACAATAGTAGAACGATACCCCGGACAGGAACCACCATGTCCTACCATGCTATGACCATTCTCTTCCCAAATAGAGAAACCCAACCCCCAGGAGGTTTTCCAGTCCGGATCCATCCAGTGTACCTGTTGCATGTATTTCAAAGTCGAGGCCTTAAGCACTTCCTTACCCCCATCCTTTAGTAAGCGAAATTGCCAGGCTGCAAATTTTGCAAGATCCTCAACGGTCGAACTGAATCCGGCTGCGGCAGCTACCCCTTTGGCATCAAACAAGTCAAGCATTTTACGCTTTCCCTGCCGATCTTCAGCACTGTATCCGGTGGCCAATGTACTTCTCCATTCATTTGTTGGCAAATACGTCTCCGTATTTTTCATATCTAATGGTTCTAAAATGAACTTTGATATATAATCTCCATAAGGCATTTTAGATACCGTTGCCACCACTTCCCCCAGTAGCGTCATGCCCAAATTACTATACTGAAAATAAGTAGATGCAGGGTATAACGTCTCTTGCGACCTAAGACTATCGCGAATCTGCTCTATGCCAGGAAATTCGAAATCCGGTTGGGACCAATAGGCGAATGCCGACTCACGTGGCAGTCCTGACGAGTGCGTAAGCAGGCTACGAATGGTGATCGGTCCACTTTCATTAAAATGTTGATTCAAGTCATACCAGGGTAGAAGGTCCTCAATTGAATCGTCCAATCTTAATTTACCGTCTTCGTACAATTGCATCACTGCTATGGATGTAAAAAGCTTCGAAATCGAACAAATACTGTATTTCGTATCCGCCCGGGCAGGCACCTGGTTATCCTGATCTGCCCAGCCGAAACCCTTACTCCACAGTAGGTCCTGGTCACGAACCAATGCAGCTGAAATGCCGGGAAGGTTGTCAAAGTCTTTTTGAGCATCCAACCAAAGATTCATGACCGTAATGGCCTCATCTATGGCTGTTTGAGAATAAAGGTTCATTGGTAGCCACCAAAGGAGCCCCATAACAATCATCCATTGTTGCTTCATAGTGAATTGGTTTTTTGTATATTTTTTCCAGATCATCCCAAGAAATATAAAGTGTGCGAATAGGAGTTTAGATCAATTATACGGCATTAAATCGTTCCCGGTGAACGAGATCACCATTAACTTGATGATGACTAAAAATGATGTACGCTTGATCAGCCTGGCGATTTACAGAGACACTAAGAAACCCTCCCTTTAACCGCAAAAATCGATGCTCAGGACGTAGATCGTCGGCCTTCCAGCCCTGTGCATGAAAATCACTGACCGGACCGGAACCAAATTCAATAAGACCAGTCTCCATATCCTGAGACACATACTGCCAGTGCCGGTCTCCATTGACGACAAACAAATTCTTTTGCGCAGACAGGTACCTCCTTAACCATCTGCCCTCGGTGGCAAAAACCTGGTTGGCATGATTATCTTTTTTGTTTTCCCGATCAGGTCCTACAATAGGAGTGGCTGAAATAAGTAGTTTAAAAGTCGCATCCGAAGCTTCCACAGTCGACTTAAACCAAGCTTTTTGCTCTTCGCCCCAAATACTTTTTTGGGGGCCGTCCTTTTCTCCATTTGGTGTGCGAAATTCTCTTCCTTCCATCAACCATAATTCCAGATCTTTACCCCAACGCAGAGAACGAAAAGGCCTGCCTGTCACTGGTGCATTTTCCCTCCATACCCGTAGTCCGTCTTCAAAAGTTAAATTTCCATAGGGAGACGCACCGGGATATACATCATCTTTCAGTAGATCATGATCATCTTTAATCATGAATACCGGGGTCAATTTATATAAATCTCTTATTGAACTCCAGGCATCCATAGCATGCCACTTATGCCTCGCTTGCTCCAGATTTTTGGCCAATGGTCCGGGCTTATCATAATAAATATAGTCTCCGGTCTGTACGAAGAAGTCGGGCTTTAGGTTGCGCATGCTATCATAGGTATGAAACCCCCGCACATCATCATCGAAACTCCAAAAATATTGACAGGTTGAGGTCGTCATCAGCACTGGTTTGATTTGGTCCGGATCCGGTGCCGTGCGAAATCTACCTTGCTCCGTCGAAACGGGATCGGATGGGGTACATCGAGCAGCTAACTCCACCTGATACTCGGTGTTGGGCGATAGATCGACAAAAGTCCACTTCACTGTGTAGTCATTGTGCTCAACCACTTCCAACCATTCGGTAATGTGCTCTTCTCCCTGATTGAAAATGCGAAATTTAACCCAGCCTGCGCCCGCTTTCACTCCTCCGTCCATCAGTTCAACTGGCTGATCCTCATCAAAATCAATCGGATGACGAAAGACCTGTTCGCGCCGTTGATGTGTAATTGGATTGGCTTTCTCCTGAGCACATAGACGAGTCCAGAGCGTCGCTTGAGTCTCAGAGACTTCCGACACTTTAAATCCTGTGGTAAAATATACTTGTGCGGTTTCCCCTTCTTTCCTTCCAAATGGAAAAAAGAGATCCTGCCAGAACGACAGCGTCAGGAAAGTCATTCCCAATTTTTTGAAGAACCATCTTCGTAGTACTTTTGCCATTCTATTAGTGCGATTAATTTTTCATTTTCAAAAGACAAATGTATCGATCCATTTTAATCAATTTTTACTTTACATCGATTGCCCTGAAAGTCTACTCGTAGACCAACGCATCGATTATTGCCGTTAATTTAAATATCTTTTTGCGATTTCCTTCGTTGCAAAGACTCGCTGTAGCTACGGCTACATCTGCGTTTTGCGCCTCGGACCTCATCAAAAATCTTATTAAAATTATTCAACATAACCCATGCGAACATCTACTGGTTGGAAT
>JAGQWV010001024.1 GCA_020437045.1 Saprospiraceae bacterium
CTTCGCAAATGGCACCTCTACGGTTTTAGCTTCTGTGTATTGCCGCAGATGACCTTCCCAAGCCTTCTTATAGAGGTAAAGAATATCATCTGGTGCTCCAAGTGCATGTAAAATGGGCCAGTCGGCTACATTTTCAATGGCGTCATCAGGTCCATCATCGCCACCCCACCGTTCTACACACTGCAAGTATCCACGTTCATCAAAGTATTTGTTATAGAACTCCCGGCAAGCAGCTGCATTTGCCTTAAGTAACTCTCGTTCCAACAATGCCCAGGTTGGCGGATTCATCGGAGATTCAACCGAAATAATGACCGTCTTCCCAATGTCACTCTTTATCTGACTTAATCCCATTGTTGGTTTAAGAATCAAGCTGGTCAGTATAATTTTCAGGTATTGAAGTTTTCCCATGGTTTCCTCGTTGATCGATGGTCATTTTCTAAATTACAAACAAAATCAGAATGTCTTGATTGTAATAAAGCCTTGCTTCTGATTGCTTGAGATTTTTAGAGACCTACTTCGCCCAGCTGCCCCGGTCGTCACCAATCCACAGATCTGATCCTTCTTCCAATCCCGGATATCTCGAATGCGCCCATGAATACCACGCATTCCAGGTCTTAATTGGTTTTCCCTCTACTTCCAATATCACTCCTGCTTCCACCGCCCGACGCATATCCCGCAACGATTCTACCAATGAAGACCACGAACGCTCTTCATAAGATTCATCCAGGTCTTTAAGCGTTTCGCCAGATATATTCACTTTATCTTTCGGTATCATTATTTCAACGATCCCTCCTTCCAGTGCCTGGCGATATTTCCATTCCTCGCTAAGCAATTGTTTTTTAAATGATTCTTCCAAGAAAATCCATGATGATTTCCAACCATTTCCTTTCATCCAACTCCGCAAAGATGCATCGTTCAGAAGTTCAATTTTTACGGTTCCAGCTTGATGAGCTTTTTTTACTAATTCCCAGTCGGGAGATTTTGACTTTGTCATTGCCCACTTTGGTAAATGCATAATTAATCGCTCGTTGAATATTGATATATAGCTTTTCGATAGGAAGATAAATAATATTAGTTGGACCAAATCATTCTCTTAAAAGCCCACTTTGCTCGAGAGGAATAAAACTCCATAGCCTTACACTTGAGAAAATTGTCACCGATATAAATGTACTTACCATAACGTATGATACCAATCAATTCGACCGCGTCAATTTCTTCATCTCCAAACATTTGGGTAACCGCTCCACAGACCCTTCTTTGCATGATCGGTGGTGAAAAAATACCCCGGTATAGTCATAGATATTGACTTCAAAGACGCTTACTGACAATCCATGGACAATCCTTGATCTTTAAGCAAATTATTTCATTGCCTCCTCAAGTACTTCTCTTACCCGATGTGCGACGACTCGCTCCATTCCAGGCTCCATCATCCAGGTGGTGATTTGCATGTTCTCATTACTGGGCCAAATTTCAATAGAAGGATATCCTGATCTCAATGCTTCCCTTGCCTCAGAATAGGTGGCTTTTCCCTGTTCCTGATCCCAGGTAATGCGTAAAGTCGGCACCTCATTGGCGATTTCTGGAAGATAAACCTCAGAACTGATTCCTGTTACCGAATCGGCAGCTGCTTTAATCAAGGCTATTTGTTCTTCCCACATTTTCCATTCTTGAGCATGATCTTTAGCCAAATAGATTTCCAGGGCAACGAGCATTCCGATGATTTCCTCTTTGTTGACTTTCATACCCCTGCCCACATTCACGCTGGGAGGAGCATTAAGCTTGGCCGCATCAATATATTTCTTCTTTCCCAACAATAATCCCGCACTCTGCGGTCCTCGAAGGCCTTTACCACCCGAGAAAGCGACCAGATCAAAACCCATCTTTGTATACTTAAATAAATTATCTACCGGAGGGATGTCGGATGCACAGTCATTAAAAGTGGGAATATTGAATTTTTTTCCCAATGCC
>JAGQWV010001025.1 GCA_020437045.1 Saprospiraceae bacterium
CTATACCGGCGTGGGTTCTTTGATGTCTGCGGATTTTTTGATCCGGATTTTTTTGCTTATTTAGAAGATGTTGACATCGGTCTCCGGGGTAGATTATTGGGATTTCATTACCTCCTGGTACCTCAATCCTTGGTATATCATCAAAGTCACGGATCAGCAATCAATCATGCATTCTATATTCAATTGGTCACGCAAAACAGGTTACTTTTGTTCATTAAAAATATTCCGACTTCACGGTGGATAAAATTCTTGCCGAAGATTATTTATGGGCAGTTTTATTTTTTATTAGCCTACGGTCATTTATTTGCTTCTATTAGAGGTTATATGGGAGTGATTCGGAAATTACCATCAGTATGGAGTAAAAGGAAAGACATAAAACAGGCAAAAGTGATCGAGGATTGGGAGCTTGATCAGCTGTTGAAATCCGAAAAACCAAGGGAAGGCATTAGACATCATCTACGTAAATTATTAAAGAGATTTTTTCATTAAAGTCCATCATTTTGTCCGTCTTATATTTACATACATCTCCAGCTCCAGTGATACCCGGTACGGATGCGATCTTTAATGAAACTTCAATGTTACGAGATCACTTTCAGGGACAAGAGGTTGTGATTTTTCCCTTTATGAATCCATCAAGTTATCTTCCCCGGTTTCTGTATGGATGGCATAAGGCATTTCACATTAGCCGGTTGCAAAAAGTGGTTTCCCTAAATCATATTTTTTCTCCTGGTTTATATTATTATCCCATTCTTAGCTTGTTGAAAAAACCTGTAGTTTATAGCGTTTCCGCAGCCATTGGTGATAATGATTTGCTACTAAATAGGGACTATTTTAATTCGATCGATAAGATACTTGTCAATAATCAAAGGGACTATCAAAGATTGGTCAAATTAGAATTGACGAATGCGATGGTCATTCCACCGGCCGTAGATACCCGTAAATTACACATTCATAAATTACCATTTAGTCATCAACTGAGATTGCTAATGGCGTCTGCACCCTGGGAAGAAAAGCCAATTGAAGACAAAAGGAGTGGAAGTCCTTTTAGAAGCGTGTCGCCTGATACCGTCACTTCACCTTACGTTATTATGGAGGGGAAGGTTGGTTAATCAATTAGAGAATTTAATCGAGAAATTTGGAGTAGGTAATCAAGTGAAGGTTATTAATGCACATATGGATATCCAGCAAGTGATGGATAGCGTTCATGCCACCGTTCTTTTATCAGAATCTGCAAGCCTGGTCAAGGCGTTTCCGCATTCGCTGGTAGAGTCGTTGGCTTGTGGCAAACCCGTGTTGGTTTCTGAAGAAATTGCCATGTCAGATTATGTAAAAGACAAATCAGTTGGATTAGTGGTCGATGGAATAGATTTAGCGTCTCTTTTAAATCAAATTGACCTTCTTCGAAGTAAGTACGAGATGTTTCGATTGAATGCAGAAATGGTTGGAGGAAAAGATTTTTCAGTTGATTGCATGTTGGAGGAAATGGGTAAGTTATATCATGAAATAGATGCCAGTATATAGCAGTATGAAAATTCCGGTTATTGTGGTGAATTGGAACGGTATGGAGGATACCATAGAGTGTATGGAGTCCTTGCTTGCAACGACGGGCCCGGAGATTATGATACACCTGGTTGATAATGGTTCAGACAACAATGAAGGTAGATTACTTGCCCAAAAATTTCATAATAATGAAATGGTCAGGGTTTATCAATTAAAAGATAATATTGGTTTTGCGAAAGCAAATAACCAAATTCTCACCAAGATCCTGCAGGAGGATTTTAAATATGTAGCCTTGATCAATAACGACACGATCGTCGATAAAAATTGGATGCATAGTTTTCTGGAAACGGCCGTTCAAAAAGAAGCTCAGATGGTGTCTGCCAAGTTATTGCGGTATGACCGTCCGGACATTATCGATAATCTTGGTCACCAAATGTTAAATACCGGTGAAATTATACCTGTCGCCCATGACCAACCTGCGGAAAAATATCCAGAGTCATTTGAAAATATGGGAAGTTGTGCCGGAGCAGCTCTGTATGCTACAGATATGCTTCGAAAGATCGGCATATTTGATCCTTTTTTCTCCACTGGTTACGAGGATGCGGAGCTGGGCTTGCGAGCGTTTATGGCTGGATATAGAAGTGTTTATGCACCGGATGTAATTATCTTGCATAAGGGAGGGCAATCCATTAAAAAAGTATTCAATTATAGATATGCACTGATGATTCAATCGTCAATATGGTACACTTACTTTAAGCTGGTACCATTAACCGCTATACTTGTTTCGTTGCCATTTATCCTGATTAAAATAATTCTATTATCTGTGATTAATATTTTATTCGGTCGTTGGAAATATTTAAAAATTCAATGGCAGGCCCTTTTTAA
>JAGQWV010001026.1 GCA_020437045.1 Saprospiraceae bacterium
CGTAGATCAGGCAAAGGAAGATGGTGTAACCGCGATTATAGGAGCGGACCATGCCGTGATGGCCCATTGCCGGGCTATTGGTATGCCCTTGCACATCTCAACCCAGGTAAACATCACGAACATTGAAACGGTTGAATTTTATGCTGTTTTTGCAGATGTTATGGTCCTTTCCCGGGAGCTGAGTTTGCGCCAGGTCCAGTCGATTGCCAGGGAGATTGAACGTCGCCAGATCAAGGGTCCTTCGGGAGCGCTCATCCGGCTGGAAGTATTTGGACATGGGGCGCTGTGTATGGCTGTTTCGGGGAAATGTTACCTAAGCCTGCACTCCCACAACGCCTCGGCCAATCGTGGCGCCTGCATCCAGAACTGTCGCAAAGCCTATGTGGTGACGAGTAAAGAGGATGGTACCGAGCTCGAGATTGACAACGAATACATTATGAGTGCCAAAGATCTATGTACCATTGGTTTCTTAGATAAAATTCAGGAAGCTGGAGTGCGAATTTTGAAAATCGAGGGCCGGGGTCGATCAGCGGATTATGTGGATACAACGGTGCGGTGCTATCGAGAGGCAGTTGATGCCCTGCAGCAGAGTAGTTACACAAGAGAAAAAGTCGTCCTATGGATGGATGAACTGGCAACCGTGTACAACCGGGGCTTCTGGGATGGCTACTACCTGGGAAGGAAGATGGGTGAATGGAGCGATGGCCCCGGATCGCAAGCTACCGAGCGCAAGGTTTACCTGGCCAAAGGAGTAAAATATTTTGATAAGATCAAGGTGGGCGAATTTCAGATGGAATCTCATTCCTTGCAAAAGGGAGACCGGATTCTCATCACTGATCCGGTGATGGGAGTACTGAAATCTGAGGTAAACGAGATCCGGGTAGATGATTTGATTGTGGATACAGTACAAAGGGGTGTGCGCTTTTCGATCAAGGTTGATGAAAAGATACGACCCTCCAGCAAGCTGTATAAAATTGTAGAGGGCTGATGGTACGTATAGTTTTTCTTAGACATCGTTGCATCGGATGTAATGCCTGCGTAGAAGCAGCCCCGGATCGATGGAGAGTATCCCGAAAAGATGGCCGTTGTAATCTGGTAGGAGGTACGGAAAAGCAAGGTATCTACCGTGCTTTGGTAGCGGTAGATGAGTTCGACCGAAATGAGGAAGCCCGACAAAATTGTCCCGTGCGGGCTATTCAGGTGGAGACAGTGAGGTAGAAAACTCTATATCAAATTGATTGGTGACGATACCTTCGGTTTGAAGTTGCCTATGGAAAACTTTCTACATTTGTTTACCTTATTTATTTAAAAGCTATTAACGAGAACTATATTGAATTGGACAGATGCTGATATCGTGCAGTCCATTTTGAAGGGCGATGAGGCGGGCCTGGTTTATTTATACAAGTCCCACCGGGCTGAGTTCTTGGGGTGGGCATCTAAGCGCTTTCAGGTAGACGCAGATTTAGTGTCAGATGCATTTCAGGATGCCATCATGGCACTGCGATTCAATGTAGTCCATGGCAAAGTTGATGGTATCAGCAGTACCTTAAAGACTTATTTATTTGCGATTGGAAAAAACCAGTTATTAAATAGATTAAAAAAAAGCAAATATGAGTTTTCAGCGGAAGAGACTATTCTATTAGAAAGATTGGTCTCTACTATAGAGCCGGTTCAGGAGCTCACAGACCGTCAGTTGAAAGTAAAAATGTTCGTGCAGCAGATAGAAGAACCCTGTCGATCGATATTGAGGATGTTTTATTACCTGGGGTATTCTATGGACGTCATCGCCAGTAGGTTGGACTATAAAAGTGAAGATGTAGCCAAGACCATTAAATCCAGATGCATCCGGAAATTACGGTCTGCTTTAAGCATCTGATAACGTACTAATTATGGAGTATTCGGAACAACATATGCGGGATTATCTCCTCGGCAAACTATCACCTGCCGACCGTAGAAAATTAGAAGAAGAGTTGGAATCTGATCCCTCACTATCGGAAGCGCTGCAACTCCAACGGGATATCATGATCGGTATCCAGGCGGGATTCGATGATCAATTGCGTGAAAAACTGCAGCAGATAGATAATTTACAGGAAAAGGAAAAACCTGCCGCTCGCCGGATTCTGTGGCAATGGGCCAGTGCTGCAGCGGTATTATTGGGTACGCTCGGTGTATATATCTATATGAATCAAACCAGTCCTGATGAGCGACTTTTCCTAAGCTATTTTCAGGACTACCCAAATGTGGTCCAACCGGTGCAAAGAGATCAGGAAGCCCCGTCTCAGTTGGAGGCATTTACAGCATATCAAAATAGAGAATATGAGGAAGCTTTCCTTGCCTTTACCAACCAGGAAGCGGAACTTCCTGAAGTGGACTACCCTACTTTTTACAAAGGTATTTGCGCTTTGCATTTAGATGATTGGACAGCTGCTATTGAGGCGTTTGAGAAAGTCAGAGCGGGAGCAGACAACCGTTTTGAAGAGGCAGCTACCTGGTATGTTGCCCTCGCTTATCTGCGTGCGGGAAACCGGGATCGTGCTCACCTGATTTTCGAGTCTATTGCCGAGCAAAGCGGAAGCTTTCAGGAGGATGCCAAAGCAATTGTTGAGCAATTACAGTAATTTACCTGGATGTTGGGGAAAAAACACAAAAGCAATTGCACACTTATTAGTCCTTTGATTTTACTGGTTTTTGGCTTTACACTGATAGGAATGACTGGCGTTGCTTTCACCCAGTCCCCAGGAGATCTATGGGAAGTAGGGCAAAAATCCTTCGCTGAGCGCAATTTTGACCAGGCATATGGCGAATTCGAGTCGGCAGGTAAAATCTTTTTGACAGAAAATCAGCCGTTGAAATATCTGAAGTGCCGGATTGAAATGGCGAGATGTAGTCAGTTTACCAGTGTCGTGAGCCGGCAAGAGATTGGTGAAATCATAGGTCCCGGAATTACCCTGATTGGTCAAAATCCCACGTTAAGAAACAGTCTTGAAGCAGCTGAAGCGTACCAGTTTTTAGCTCGATATCAATGGTCGATCAATGGACAATACGATGAAGCGTTGCTATCTTATCAAAACTCTCTGGATATCTGTAGTGCAATGGGAGATTCGTCTCGATATTTTCAAATGTCGGCATGGTCGGATCTCAGTCATGTGTATAGCAATCGGGAGCAATTTGATGAAGCACTGCAATATGCGCAAAAGGCCTTAAATATTTCGCAGCAAATCTATGGACAAGATGACGTTGAAAATGGTCCGAGATACTTTAGTCTTGGCTTTGCTTATTATCGAAAAGGATATCTCGATGAGGCCATCGAAGTAATTAAGAAGGGCATTGAAATATTGGAAGATAAAGATGGGCCTGACATGCAGATAGGGTTGGGATACAATAATCTGACCGCCGTCTATGTTGCTAAATTGGATCAAGAAGGGGCAAGACAGAGTGCCCTTGCTGCAGAGAAAATTTTATCGAAATACCTTGGCCCGGATCACGAAGCAATTGGAATAATCTATTTTGACCTGGGGTCCATGTATAGTGATCTGGGAGAATACCAGCTGGCAGAGGAAAACCTCCATAAAGCAATTGGGATTTTTCAAAAGAAATTCGGAACAGCCTATCCCCAATTTCCTCAACTTTTTCATCAATTGGGATACTGCTACGACCAAACGGGCCGGTTTTCGGAAGCAGAAGAGTGGCATAAAAAGGCATATCAACTAAATATCAACTCCTTCGGTAGTAAGCATCCACGCACCGGAGATTCATTTCGTCAACTGGCTCATCATTATATTCTGGAAGGAAATGTGGAGCAGGCCAAATGGGCAATAGACAAGGGAATGTTGGTGGTGGAAAACAAAGAAAATCAATCATCTATGCTAAGGGCCGGATTGTATGAAGAAAAGGGTGAGTTCTTAAGAAGGAGTCGTGACTGGCAGGGGGCTATTGATGCCTATGATCAGGCCATCCTTTCCATTTGTACTCCAGATTATCCATTGGAGGCACTGACCGTTGATCAATCCTTTAATCCGCTCTACTACAGTCAATTTAATAGCGAAAAGGCTAAAATCCAATTTTTAGCTTTTCAGGAAAATCAGGATACAACCGTGCTTTTTGCGGCGCTAAATACCGCCCGCAAAGCACACCAGGGCATAAGGAAACTGCGAAGTTCTTATCAGGGTGCTCAATCAAAATTATTTCTCCAAAAGCGGGCGAGAGATCACTACAATCTAATGTTGGAAATGCTTTTTGTGGCATCTGAGATTGGTGATGATAGAAAATGGCTGGCTGAAGCCTGGCAGATTAGTGAGCAATCAAAATCACTTTTACTGTTAGAGGAAATAAAAAGGGCACAATTGACTTACTCCGGAATTCCGCAACAAATGACCGACAGTCTTGCCAGACTTCGACAGGATTTAAATCTCTTACAGGAAACACTTGCTGAATGGTCAGATAACGGTGATAGTGCAACGCTGGCAGATAAGCAACTGAAATTTATACGACTGCAGAATGAAATTTATGCATTCGAAGATTTATTGCATGATAAATATCCACAATTCAATAGTGTTACACAGGATTTATTTCCGGTAGAACTTCATAAAATTTGTTCTTTACTTCCGAAGGAGAGTGCGTTATGGGAATATTATTTAGGTGATTCATCCATCTTTATATTTCAATTGGCAGAAGATCCACACTGGCAAAGGATTTCTGTTTCCCAAGGATTTATCGAGCGATTAAATCAATATCGTAATGAGGTCCGAAATCTGGAGTCAATTCTCAAAAATCCGGATGAAGCTTTGGCTCGCTATGATCAATCTGGCAAGGCATTATTTTCGGTATTAATTCCGCAGTCATTGCTGGAAAACACCTCCATAAAAAACGTGGTGATTGTACCCGATCAGGAACTGGGATATATTTCTTTTGAAGGATTGAAGAATCCAGCAAATAATAGGTATCTATTAGAGGACTATGCCATTACTTACGCCTACTCCGGAACATTATACGGTTGGCAGTTAAGTCAGGCTTCTAATATTGTCTTAAAGGATTTTGCTGGCTTTGCTCCAAGTTATTCTCCACCTGATAGTGCGAATTATCTCAATGACCTGGCCGTGACGGATTTATATCGTGCGGGACGCTTTGATCTGCCCGGGGCGAGGCAGGAGGTGGAGCAGATTAGCCGTCTGGTAGATGGGGATGTATGGGTAGGAGAGGAGGCAACGGAAACCCGTTTTAAGGAAATTGCCCCTAATCGGGCGCTTTTACATTTGTCATTGCATGGAATGATTGATGAAGATGACCCCATGCACTCCCGATTA
>JAGQWV010001027.1 GCA_020437045.1 Saprospiraceae bacterium
CGTCATGCATCCCGATTTCGATCTTGGCTTTCCGATACGGTAACCGGGCTTCTTTCCACAGATGGGGATTTATTATATTGGGATTACCTAAATGGAACCTACTAGTGTTTCTTGCTTACAAAATTATGAAGATGAATTTCAGATTTATTACCGACGATCAACTTTTCGAACTAGCCGCGTCAAAGGAAATTATACCAATCTTCATTTCAGGACATCCGTCCGAGGATGAAGTCCGATTCTTCCTGGATGGTCCAAGAGAGCCGAGAATTCCATACTTTCCGTCGTTTGTCGATATCGTAGATCGTATGCTGCATTATCCCTTAATTGCTTCTAGCATTGATGATGCTAGATATGGAATACTGTATAGGCTTCAAGGTATATCCGATCTCCTGCGTTTCAGGAAAGAAAAACTTAGTGATCTTGGAGTATTGGATCATTATTGGAGCCATATTTCGCAGCTAATTGAGCACTTCAGTAGCGCTGATATCAACCTGGAACCTACCATAGTGTGGAATCTATATAAGGGCCGTGATGATTTATATTACTTTACCGAAAATCCTATCCAGCCTGAAACTGTCTCGGAGAACCGGGATGCGATGGCTATTATATTTCAGGTTTTCTACGATAACGGTTTGTTTCGGGAGGACTTAAAAGTCTCCGATCTAATTCCACACCTACATATGCTGACCGGATTCAGTCGAGGAACATTAAGGAAGAATCTCCGAGAAAAAGGGCTTTCTGACAAGGCCGAGTGGCAAGAAAGCCAGATTAGGAATGCTCGACTGATCCTTAAGGATGCCGAAGGGGTAATAGCTGCCTATCAAGAACGAAATTTTCCAGATCGAGTCTAGTATTAAAGTTTTGGGGTATTTCCTGAAAATACCCTGATGAGACAGTCCCATAGGACCATATTGCATGAAAATTAATTTACGCGATATGGAAAAATTTGGACAAATCATTGGGCAGGAGCTTGAACTTCTCAAGAGAGAAACTCTTGATTTCAAGAAAAAGGAGAGAGAAGAATTTCGATACCTGACCCGTAATCAGGCTGCTTGTAATTTAAATGGATGTTTCGGCTCAATTGAGAGTTGGACAACCTCAAAATCTCTATAAAATGTTTGGTAAAAAAGGTAGAGGTCCGACTGGTACGGTCGGGCTTCTTTTAATAAAGCTCAGAGGATAATTGTGATCCTTGAAATTCAATTAGATAATAGCTGGCATAATAAAAACTTAAAAAGATGGATCGAATATTTTATTACGATAGTTGGAAGCACCTGTAGGTAGTTGCATTAGTGGTAAAAGTTGGAGGTTTACTGTATTGATAATCTCTATTAAAATCAATATTAATTTATAAAAATTTTATAAATGACAAATTTAACAGAACATACTAGAAGAGTCTGGAATCCGATGACCGGTTGCACAAAATTATCACCGGGATGCGACAATTGCTATGTCGAGAGAATAGCATCGCGACTATCCGAACGATATTTTGATGGTGAGGAAAAGTATCACTCTTATGCCCTTGGGTTTACATTTAGGGAGCATCTAGATAGGCTACTTGACCCCTACTACCTAGGTCCAAGCATACTTGAGGTTAATTCGATGAGTGATCTTTTTCATGAAAACGCTACCCTCGAGTTTCAACAAATGGTTTTCAAGGCCATGAATGAGTGCCCTCATATTCTTTTCCAAGTTTTAACCAAGCGACCAGAAAGAGTATTAGAGCTTGCAGACAACTTTAATTTTACGCCAAATATCTGGTTGGGAACTTCAGTTGCAGTAAATGGATCTTTAGGATACATCGAGCATTTAAGACAGGTGCCCGCTGCTGTAAGATTTGTTGCTTTTGAACCACTTCTCGAGTTAATTCAAGATGTTAACCTTGATGGAATTCACTGGGTTACAGTCGGTGGTGAAAGTCCTGGGTGGGGTAATGCCATGCGCGCATGCGAATTAGAATGGATATCAAGGATAGTTCAACAATGCGATGAACAGAAGGTAGCTGTATTTATAAAACAATTGGGCGGATTCTTGGGTAAGAAAATGGGGATGGTTAATGCTAAGGGATTTCCCGACTTGAAAGGTGGTGAATTCGAAAAATTCCCTTTGCATTTACAGAGACGAGAATATCCGATTGATGTTGATGCCTTTTTATCTCAATGGGTCGAAGTTGAATCCCCAATAAAGGGAACTTTTCGAAAATGGATTTCGAAGTCTTGATCTAAAAAAAGAACCGGGCTGAGAGGCTCGGTTCCTTATTCTATTTCAAATTTGTAATACTAAAATGTTAGTTAAGACGCATATAAGCAGTTCTGGATCTGCGCAAAATCCGATGATAACTCCTTCTGAATTTCCAGTCAGGAGATTTATCCACATCATTAGAATGATCGAAGATGCCTTACGTGAGCTATTGAAGAATGAGTTTGAAGTTCTTCGTTCGGAGCTCAAGGAGATGCTGAACTCAAAAAATGAAGAGCAAAGATATCTCACTAGGAAAGAGGTAGCCAGGTATCTTGGTGTTGCGCTTAGTACTGTCGATTTATGGTCACGCACGGGAAAACTTAGGAAGATCAATGTCAATGGATCTATTCGGTTTGACAAGTATGAGGTAGACCGCATTTTTGACTCTAAATCGGATAAGATATGATCCGGTTACGACTACAAAGATCCATTTACAATGTCGTAATTGAGACTCGAAAAAATAGGGAGGGTCTTCAACGATTTGATTTTCCAGAGTAGGGTTTTTGCCCTACTCTTTTTTTGTCACAAATATCAGAACTGACACATGGTCATGAAAGAACTAAAAAACCCAGATGCTGAAATCGTCTATCTCCCTAAGGATCTAAACCTGAAGGAATTAATCTATTCGTTCCCACCTAAAGTGGCAAGATATTCCAATAATCAAAGGCGAATTTTAGAGAGGTTGGCTGTGATATTGGGCCAAATTTGGGTTAGACGATTTTATCGTAAAGAACATCAATCCAATGGATTTGTCCCTCTAAATGCTTCTGTCATACAAGATCTGGTAAAGGACTATCGTCCTCTCATGGACTGGGCTTTAGCACGCAGGATCATTGAGACGGATAACCAATATAAAGGAGGTGAGAAATCTCGGGGATATCGATTCACGAAAAATTACATGTTAGAAACTCGAAAATTCTTTA
>JAGQWV010001028.1 GCA_020437045.1 Saprospiraceae bacterium
CGCAACTCATTCGAATTAATATCAAACAAGTCCCAATTTTTAACCAGATAGCCTGGCAGTTGGTCATAACTTTTCTTGAATGATGCCGAAAAGATATAGCCTATGGGCATGGATCCTAATCTGTGTTGATTTCCAAAGGCAATATTAAATCCATGATCAACTGGTGTGGAGCGCCGCTCGGGAGTAAAATCGGGCTTCATCGCCCGGATTGACTGATCAACTTGATTGGCAATGTCAGCATCTTTCCGGGCCCGGAACTCGGCATCACTGGTCAGAACCGCCTTGGTGGATGGATCAGAGATGATGGCAGGTAATGCCCGGTAACCATCATCAAACCCCCAATAATCGGATTTGCCTCCCTGATGACTAAGAAAATTATCAATCAAATTATTTTGATTATTAAAACCAATACTGGCACCTACGGTAAGGAAGAATTGCTCTGGCAGTGTTTTCGTTTTGATGTCGACATTTCCACCCGTGAAGTTTCCGGGAAGATCCGGACTAAAGGACTTCGAAGTCACGATATTATCCAGGAGACTGGTAGGAATAAGATCCAATTGGGGTGTATTCCGGTAGGGATTGGTGCTGGGCAGAGGCAAACCATCTAATTGTGCACTTGAATAGCGATCTCCCAAGCCCCGGATATAGATATATTTTCCCTGGGATACGGAGGCTCCACTAATTTTTGAGATGGCGCTGGCTGCATTAGATAAAGAATATTTACTCATTTCCTGAGAGCTTAACCCATCCATAATTTTATCAGCCTTTCTCTGAAGCATCAGGATGGCATTTTCTGATCGCTCTATAACTTCAGCCTGCACCACGACATTAAGTTGAAGATCTACCGCACCACTTCCTAATGAAATATCCAGGTAGGTAACTTCTTTATCCTTAACCTCAACGTTCTCAATTTTCTTATCGGCAAATCCGATGTAACTAACAACGAGATTGTAAATTCCGGGATCCGCTTCAAATTGATATTTGCCGTCAAAGTCGGTGGAAGAACCGATGGCCGTGCCTTCAATGACAACATTTGCACCGATTAGGGTTTCTCCGGATTCTTCATCCAGTATAGTCCCACTGACTACTCCCTGACCAGAAATTTCCGCTATGATCCCTCCAAAAAATAACAAGAACAGAAAAGTATTTTTCATAGATTTTATTGTCCTGATTTGACACTGCAAAAATAACAGAAGGCTGTCATGGACATGACAACCTTCTATTACATCTGTGTTAAGTTAATTTAAAGAAAGGACGCCTTATATTAAGGCAATATTAAGAGACAAACTTATTTCATATTTCTACTGGGCAATAAACTTGGCAGAGACACCTCCTCTATTCGTTCGGATAACTGCTACATAAATACCAGGTTGCAAATTAGAGGCATCAAAATTCAAAGAATTTTTTCCACTTGCGACCTGACCAAAATCCATGGCAATTACATTTCTCCCAGCCAAATCAAAAACGTCAAATTTTACTGGAGAAGACTCAGGAAGAGACACAAATACGGTACCCTGATATTCTACAGGATTAACCACAGAAAGTGACAATCCTTGATCATTGGTCAGATAGGATACACCGGTGATGTCCAGATCTCCAAAGATGCCATACTCCGTCAAAGCGGTCCATCCTGCTGCCCAGTTTTCATCACCAAAGGCACCGATAAAGGATACCGGGGTAAAGAATTCATCCGTCAAGCTTATGGCTTCTGTAAGAATCGCAGCATCCTTAGCCGGACGTGGATCAAGACCACCGTCTGTACTCCATGATATACCTCTCAGTTGAGGATCCTTGATTTGGTCATTGTTGTCCCGCAGATGTTGAGCAAATAAGGCTGGATCTTTGGCACGAATGTCCAATATACTATCCAGATCATTTCCTCCCTTTCCAAAATTGTATAAGACGTTATTCGTGAAAGTAATATCGCCCGCTTCAAAACGCTCAAAAGTAACGGTATCATCCAGTCGCATAAAAGCACCGGTAAATTCTGTCCAGATACTGTTGTAAAACTGGCCCGATCCATCTGCTTTCATCCTAAATG
>JAGQWV010001029.1 GCA_020437045.1 Saprospiraceae bacterium
GATCTTACTCGTTACATTGCTAAATTGAAGTCCGCCTGCATTGCTTAAAACGACTCCATGATTGGAGTTCATTTCTCCTAGTTTTACCCGGTTAAATTCATTATTTCCGGCTAATATCAGGTCTTGATCACCATCCTGATCCAGGTCTAATGCACAGATGGCATAAACAGGGGCGACCTGAGCTTCCATAGGTAATGGTATGGCTTCCAATTGCTGATCTTTAACATTCAAAATAATGGTTCGTAAATCATTAATCGTATCCGTGGATGGATTGGGTAAATTCTTGAGAAGTCCTTGCATATCGATATTTGCATAATCTTTGTAGCTCGTAAAGAATTTTTTTAAGCTGGGAAGTTGTCCGATTAAATCATCTCTCGACACCAAAGGATAAGAACCATCTCCAATATAGCAACTTAGAATCGGGTCGATGGTTTTGTTGTTGTCAAAATCACCGTAATAATTGATAATGGGCTTTTGGGGGGTGGCGATCCATTGGCTGTTTAATCCGAGATTTCCCACCACGAATTCCAATGTTTCATCCTCATCAAGATTGGCAGCTAATACGGTATTGTACCATCCTTTTTCTCGTGATTGATGTTCGAGTTGCCATCCCCCATTCTTAAAGGAGTAGATGGATAGTGGCTCAAATTCGCCTACCGTCACCAGTTCATTTTGACCGTCCAGATCATAGTCTACAATCACTGCATCCATGACGTGATCATTGACAAAAGGTAAATCTCCAGTGAGCAGAAAATTGCCATCTCCTTCATTCAGAAGGACATAATTTTCTCCCGCCAATGGGAATTGCTGCGCCATATATCCATTGCCAAGGAAAATATCAGGATGTTGGTCACCATTTAAGTCACCGACTGCCAAACATTGGGCATTACTGATCAATACCGGAAAGTTGGTGGCCTTTGAAAAAAGGCCCTGGCCATTATTGTAGTATAATCGTAGCGTATAATTTTTATCACCTTCGGGATAAGCATTGCCCCCCGAAGCAATTACTAAGTCGAGTGCACCATCTTCATTCAAATCACTGAGCACCATATCCACATCTTCTGCTGCAGCATCGCCTTCAAGATCTGTTTGGGTAATTGAACGAAAAGATCCATCCGGATTTTGCAGAAAAACTTGCGTCGGTTGATTTTGGGCACCGGCACTGATGATATCTTGTCGTTGATCTCCATTGATATCATCGGTGAGGATCACGGGGCCTGACCGGGAATAATATTTAGGCAGCAGTCCCTGGCGCGTGAAATCATTAAAGTTGTTTTCCTGATGCCGGATCTCTAATAATTCTTTTTCCTGGAAGATAGTAGTGCTCTTCACCAGGTCGGGGCTGCCACTCATCATTCCTGCTCCCTTCACCGCATTAAAGGTGCTGTTGGTGGGAATATTAGTGAATCGCTCCTTTTCTCCTTCAGGCCAATACACTACTAGTGAATCCACTTTTTCAATTTTGCCCAGGCCAAAATATATTTTTGGTTCGACCGACGACTGAAATCCTCGGCTCATATAGAGGTCCCTGTACATGGTTTGATCCTTTGCATAAACCGCGAGATGACTGCCGATAGCTGCCGATGCTCCACCAGGATGATCGAGACTAACTTTCAGGTAATTTCCTAGATGTTTTTCACTGGCGGTATTTTTGTAGATACCGGCAAAATCATTCACATTGTTGACCACCAAATCCAAATCACCATCATTATCCAGATCGGCGTAAGAAGCGCCGTTGGATAATTCTATCTTGGTAAATCCCCAGGCTTCACTACTGTCCTGAAATAGATAGCCATTATGATTTTTATAAATTTTATTGGGTACTTCTATTTTTGGCATTTGTTGCAAGAGCTCTTCAATGTGATCATTAATATCACTTTTAGGACCTTCTTTTAATTTAAGATCGACGGCAAAGGAGAGAAAATCCATATTGGTGTAATCACGCAAATATCCGTTGGTGATAAAAAGATCCTGAAAGCCATCCAAATCATAATCAGCAACCAATGCAGACCATGACCAATCAGTATTGGATATCCCGGCAATTTGTCCCACTTCGGAAAAACCATTCCCTTGATTAAGCTGCAACATATTGCGCATGGTTTGATTATAGAATCCTTGCTTTAAGAGCAGTTGATATTTGTTGAAATTATCGGCTCCTGAGGTTAATTTAATGCGATAATTATCTTGCGGTAACATGTCCAGGGTGACGATGTCGGTCAAGCCATCGTTGTTGATGTCGGCCGCATCGGAGCCCATCGAAAATAAAGAAGTGTGATCCAGAAAACCCTTAAGGTCTTCTTTAAAGGTACCGTCCTTTTGGTTGATGTAGAGGTAGTCTTCTTCATTAAAATCATTGCTGACGTAGATGTCAGGCCAATGATCTCCGTTGTAATCAGAGATTGCCACCCCTAAACCAAATCCTAATACGTTGCTGATGATTCCGGAAGACTTACTGACATCGGTAAAATGTCCATTTTCCTGTCGATAAAGTTTATCTCCATAATTATTATTGTACCGGCTTTTTAATTGACCAATATTGTTATTAAAATTGGCAAATTCCGGTACGGAGTGATTTAAAAGAAACATGTCCAG
>JAGQWV010001030.1 GCA_020437045.1 Saprospiraceae bacterium
CTGCTACCTATTTCCACTGGGGAGATACTCCGTGAAGATCTTTTTTCTGATCCGGTGATCATTCATTCCATTGAATTGCTCCGGTATGAAGACAACTTCCTCTGTCGTGTCCGAAGCAAGGATGGAGCAGAGGGCATCTCTGTCAGTAACAATATGCAGATGGTTTCCTTGTATCCTATTTTCACCAGACGCATACAACCATTTTTTATTGGAAAAGACGCCCGTAAACTCGAAACACTGTTAGAAGAAATTTATGTGTATCAAAGCAATTACAAATTACAAAATCTTGCTTTCTGGGTACCCCTGGCTACTCTTGAGTTTGCTATATTAGACATGCTGGGTAAAATAGCCTCGCTACCATTGGCAAATCTATTGGGTGAGACCTATCACAAAAGTATTGCCGTTTATCAGGCCAATAATTATCGGGGTAAATCAGCTGAAGAGTCGATCGAGTTGATTAAAAAAGATGTATATGGTAGTAATGCCAAAGCATTAAAATTTAAGATCGGAGGTCGGATGAGTAATAATAAGGACTATCCTCCCGGTCGAACAGAACAATTAATTCCGTTGGTAAGAAAAGCATTTGGTGATGACATGACGATCTATGCAGATTCCAATGGATCTTATGATATCAACGAAGCCGTGAGAATCGGCAAAATATTAGAAACTTACAAAATTGATTTCTTCGAAGAGCCTGTACCTTTTGACTGGTACGATGAAACAAAAAAAGTTGCAGACCAATTGACCATACCGATTGCTGGTGGAGAGCAAGAGCCCAGTTTACATCAATTTAAATGGCTGATCGAAAATGATGGCCTGGACATCGTTCAACCTGATATATTTTATTTTGGGGGAATGATACGGTCTTTAAAGGTGGCAAGGATGGCTCATGAAAAAAATAAATTATGTGTACCCCATATATCCGGAAGTGGTCTGGGATATTTGTATATGATGCATTTTGTATCTATTCTACCTAATGCAGGTCCATACCATGAATTCAAAGGCTTTAATCAGGAAATCCCTTTTGAATGCAGCACCTCCAAATTGGAGAGTAAAGATGGAACTATTGAAGTGCCTACTGGTCCTGGATTGGGAATCGAATTAGATCCCGAATTCATCGCAAAACATCACCTGGTAGAATAAAAATACCAGAAAAAATAAGTTTAAATAGAACTCATTCGATGGCTTTCGTTGCCTTCTTTAAGTAGTGAAAACTAATAGCGGCAGCAGCAATATCGGCAATCGGAAAAGATATCCAAATACCATTTAATCCCCAAAATACAGGGAGTACCAAAATCAGGGGAATAAGAAAAATGCCCTGCTTTGTCAGGGCCAAAAATAAAGCGGGAGCAGCTTTGCCAACGGCTTGGAAATAGGCAGAACCAATCAATTGAATCGTAATAAGCGGTGTTGCTAAAAACACAATGCGCAAGGCATATGGAGCCTGTTCGATCATATTTTGGTCTACTGTAAAAACAGCAACAAATTGACTGGCAAAAATCATAATTAAAATAAAAAGCAGAAAGGAGATCATGGTACCATATTTAATAGCATTGCGAATCACGGACCGGACCCGATCCCATAGTTGAGCTCCATAATTATATCCAGCAATAGGAACAAATCCCTGGGTGATACCTACCACCGGAAAATTAGCAAACATCATTACCCTATTGATAATACCCCAGGTCGAAATACTTAATTCATCCCCATATTTAAACAATGCATTATTCAGAACAATATAAAGTACACTGATGGTACCTTGTCTGGCTAAAGTAACAGCTCCGATGGCCGAAATTTCTTTTACCATTTTTGACTGGAGAACTAAATCTTTTATTCCGAAACGAAGAGTCGATTTACCGAAAACAAAATAATAAATGGCATAAAGACCACTGGCAATATAGCCCAACGAAGTAGCCCAGGCTGCACCCTCAATGCCCATTTCAAAACCAACAATTAAAATTGGGTCCAGGATGAGGTTGGCTACAGCTGGCACAATCAATGTATACATGGCCAATTTTGGATATCCCTCCGCTCGAATTACATTATTGGACATCATCGCCCAGGCCAGAAATGGTACACTGTAAAGAGTGATTTTGAAGTATTGATGTGCGGGTTTTAGAATATCTCCTTTTCCACCAAAAATCCGAAGCAAATCATCCATGAAAA
>JAGQWV010001031.1 GCA_020437045.1 Saprospiraceae bacterium
TTTTCCAATCTGGGTGGTATTAACTACTGATTTAGGTGTAATGGCTTTTATAATTTTCACTAACCACATAAAATAATCGTACATAAATTGATACGATTTCGTTCTTGATTTAATACCCCGAAGAGGAATAATGATCCCCGGCCGAAAAGCAAACACTTGTTTGAAACCCAATTTCATCAGATCATTTTCTGTCTTACCTTTTACCCTTGCCCACATCATCCGGCCTTTTTCCGAAGCGTCGGTACCTTCTCCGGAGACGTAAATAAAAGTCATATCCCGGTGTAGTGAATATAATAATTCAGCCAGAGCCATGGTATAATCGTAGGTAAGTCTTGTATATGCTGTTTCGTCCAACCCGCCAGCACTTACCCCCATACAGTAGAAACAGGCATCGTATTCGCCAAGGTCTTTTACAATTGATTGGAAATTCCCAAAATCATTAACTGTGATCTGATTTAATTTAGGATGTGTGACATCTACTGGATGACGACCAAGTGTCAACACCAGCTCAATTTCTGGATGATCCAGGCACTCCAGCAACACTCCTTTGCCGACCATTCCTGTCGCCCCGGTAATAATGACTTTCATAAATGGTAAAGTTGACGATCGAAGATAACCATTCCTTGATTCTAAGTTAAGGAGTAGGTGACAAATTAGGCTTGTCGCTCTCTTTTTAATAGAAATATGACCACTGGTACAACTTTCCAAACTGCCGACATTGGGCTGTTTTAGTGTAGAACTATCTATCCCCTCAATATTTCTAACATTCTGTTTTGATGATTAAAATCATATTGGAAAAAATCTGTAAAAGCATATCGAGGACTGAAAAAATCCCCGGATTGCGTATATTTCTATGCTAAGGGAAATTTCAATATTCAGGCATGGGAAAAAAAACAAAAAGAAGAGACTTTATTAAAGATCTAAGCGCGGGTAGTGTTGGAGCCGGAATTACTTCCACCTTTTTTAAAGACCAGAAAAGTGATCGTGACCATCAGCAACATGAATCAGTAACATCGAGCTATACGGCCACCAAACGCCAGTACAATGGAACGTATCAGGGAGATAATCTCGATAGAATAGCTTTTCCTATCGGCGGTATCGGGGCAGGTATGTTTTGCTTTGAGGGTACTGGTGCCATCTCGCATATGTCTATTCGTCATGCTCCAGATCTCTTTAATAGCCCCGTCATGTTTGCCGCAATCATGGTCAAGGGTCAGGAAAATTCTGCCCGGGTGATTGAAGGTCCTGTACCTAACTGGAAAAAATTTGGCATCCGGGGGGCAGGAAATGGACTTGGCGATCAAAACTATGGATTACCGCGCTTTCACAATGCGACTTTTAAATCGCGATTCCCATTTGCCACTCTCAATCTGGAAGACAATCAAATACCCCTGGAAACACAAGTGACTGCCTGGAGCCCTTTTATTCCCGGAGATCCCGATCACGCTTCCATGCCCATCGGCGCTATTGAGTACGAGGTAACCAATATTTCCAATACCCATATCGAAGGCCTATTCTCGTACAATGCCAAGAATTTTGTAAAAGTCAAAGACGGAAAAAACCAAATAGGTCATCTTGCGAATGGATTTATTTTATCCGAGGATGGTCCTGATGACAAAAGTTTTTTAAAAGCTGATTTCGCCATTTTTACGGATGAGGAGGCAACCGTAGATCATTGTTGGTTTAGAGGAGGCTGGTTTGATCCCATGACCATGCTATGGAATTCTTTTAGCGAAGGGAAAATCACTGATCATCCTCCGGTTGATGATGAAGCTCCTGGGGCCAGTCTTTTTATTCCCTTTAATCTTACACCGGGAGCGACTAGAAAATTCAAAATACTCTTTGCCTGGTATGTTCCGGATTCCAACAAAAATCATGGTAAAGATCCGGAAGGAGATCCCTGCTCCGGAAGTCCTGGGTGTTGTCCTTCACCTTCCGAAAAAGATCTCGCTATTTTCGATAAAGACTTTGATGCTCCTTTCTATAAACCGTGGTACGCAAGCAAGTTTAAAAACATCGGTGAGGTCACCGAGTATTGGTTGAAAAACTATGACGAGCTGCTACAAAAGACAAAGTTATTTTCCGACACGTTTTATGCGAGCACACTTCCACCAGAGGTAATGGAGGCCGTAGCAGCCAATTTGACTATTCTAAAATCCTCAACGGTGATGCGTCAGTTTGATGGGCGCTTCTACACTTATGAAGGCTCGGGTGATGATTGGGGATGTTGTCACGGTTCATGCACCCACGTTTGGAATTATGCCCAGGCGATTCCTCATTTGTTTCCCAGTCTCGAACGAAGTCTCCGTCTCACAGAATTTTGTGAAAGTCAGAATGGTGCCGGACATCAAACCTTTCGGGCAAGCTTGCCTATTCGTCCGGCAGATCACAGTTTCTATGCTGCTGCAGATGGCCAATTGGGTGGGATTATGAAAGTATACCGGGAATGGAGGATCAGTGGAGACCACCAATGGATAGAAAAAATGTATCCGATGGTCAAAGCCAGTCTTGACTATTGCATTCAAACCTGGGACCCCAGACGCACCGGTGCCCTGGAAGAGCCGCATCATAATACCTATGATATTGAGTTTTGGGGCCCGGATGGTATGTGCACCAGCTTTTACCTGGGTGCCCTTTATGCCTTTGTA
>JAGQWV010001032.1 GCA_020437045.1 Saprospiraceae bacterium
TCACATGAAGGCGAAATGCTCGCAGATTTTCGTTCCCAAAATTTTGAACAGGTAATCGATACGGCAACGGCTAA
This sequence comes from Saprospiraceae bacterium, assembly GCA_020437045.1. GTDB lineage: Bacteria > Bacteroidota > Bacteroidia > Chitinophagales > Saprospiraceae > JABDMH01. The sequence continues at coordinate 75 of JAGQWV010001032.1, forward strand.
CCTGATGACCCATATGTTAGAATCGGTTGCTACAACCGGTACCGCCAGCCGATTGCGTTGGCGATATGGTCTTTACGGCTATCCTATTGCAGGGAAAACCGGAACTTCCCAAAACCATAGTGACGGTTGGTTTATCGGCTATTCACCAAAGCTAGTCACCGGTGTGTGGGTAGGAGGAGATTCACCGCTGGTTAGGTTCCGTAATTTTCAAAATGGCCAGGGAGCAGCAACGGCTCTACCGATCTGGGCCTTGTATATGAAATCTGTATTCACGCAAACAACTTTAAAAGACTGGCAGGACGGTAGTTTCCCTGAACTTACCGAGGAGCAAAAAGCCAGTATTAATTGCCCTATGCGAATCAAATCTAGAGAAGAAATAATCGCAGATTCATTAGCACAAGACAGTCTAAGCCGGATGATTGTAGATACCCTCGAAATTTCTTCCGGGGTAATTAATAACTAACGTATCGGGAAAGTGGCACATATTATGCTATTTACTACATTTGAAATTTCGTTATAGAGATGAAGAAGACCCTAACAATTGTTATCGATACCTTTTACTTTCCTTTTAAGGCCTTAATGCCGTTGAAGACCTATCGGTATGCTGTTTGTGGTGCCAGTAATCTGGCTCTCGATATCGTACTTTACTTTATTTTCTACAATTTCATTTTTGCTAAAACCAACGTCGATCTGGGATTTTTAGTAATGAGTCCACATATAGCCTCTTTATTCTTTGTCTTCCCCATTACTTTTTTCACGGGTTTTGCATTGCAGAAGTATATAACTTTTGAAGATTCCAATCTACCGGGCCGCGTCCAGCTCGTACGCTACTTCACCGTATCGATGGGAGCAATTGTACTGAGCTATTTACTGATGAAATTATTTGTAGACGGTCTACATTTTTATCCGACTCCCTCCCGTTTGATCAGCATCATGATCACCGTGATCTACAGCTATGTCCTGCAGAATAAATTTAGCTTTCGAATAGTTTGATGATCATCTGATCTTTAGCAGTTTTTCCACCTGGCGAAATCCGGGTACGGATATGACCAGATAATAGAATCCCGGTGAGAGTTCCTCTGTATTAATTCTGGAGTAATCCACATCCTGAAAAACCGGCTCTCCTTGCAGATTATAAATACTAAGGGTCTTTCTTACCTCACTACCCAAATCTACTTCCAGATAATCACCAAATGGATTGGGAAATACCCCGATTTTTGTTATCTCAGTCGATTGGGTAGCGACCGTCTGATGAATTGTTTGCCAAATCCTATCTAACAATGAGTATGCTCCGAAATCATCCTGTCCGATTTCCCAGATCATTACACCAGCAAGTTGTTGCAGTGCGAGTTGTGTCTTCTGTTCAATGGTAATCAAACCATTATAGTACATCTCTCCTACCCTGTCCAGATTGGCATAATCGGAATTGATGGCGACCATCTCACCATAAGACCTCGCAACAATATTGTTGAGATCAGAAAAATCATATCCATAAAATGGTACCCCGAGGGTTAGACGGGACTTCTCCACTCCCTGATTTGTCCAATTGTCAATCGCTTCTAACGCATGAGCAAACGTTGAATGAGGACCGGGGTTCTGGGGAGACCATGGACCCGTCAGGTCATAGACCATCATATTAATCCAGTCAAAGGCTTTTAGTGCTTCATCGGTTATTTCCGGGTAGCGGTACTGGCCAGGCAAGGCAGCTGTCAGACCTAAGCCATATCGATCTATTGAATCTCGCAGGGCAAGAATAAATCCACTATAGTCCTCATTGACATGCCCCCATTCCAGATCGATATCTATTCCATCTAATTGATGGGCCTTGACATAATCTAATATTTGTGCGATAAAATTCCCCCGGTTTTCTGGTAAAAGCAACTTGAGCCAAGCTGATTCCTGATCTTCTGTGAGAGCGGCACCCGCCAGTGAGATATAGACATTTACGCCTTGCTGCTGAGCTTTTAATAACACCGGTTCGATGTCGCTACCACCAGTTGATAGACGACCGGAAGAGTCAGGATTAGCAAAGGCAATATTCAGATGGGTTAATTTGCTAAAATCAATCTGATCCACCAAAGCAAATCTGTAATAGGGTAAATATCCGACCGTCTTAAAGGACTGGCCAAAGGAAAAACTGGTTAGGAGAAAAAAAGAATAAAATAGGCACCGGTATTTTCGCATCATCCAAAATCTATCTGACTGCAACAAAATTACATTTAAATTCTCCAGCTTAGAAATGCTTCGAATATTTTCAGATTTCAAAGCCCCTAACCTGCTTTCGCAGGATTGTGCAAGTCCTAATTTAGTGTACTTTTACGCTTACTAAAAAGAATGTGCGATGCTCGATTTCAGGGTAATTTATTTAAAAAAAAGGTTTCCCCTGCGGATTAGCCGCGGGGTTATGGCCGGTTCGGACAACCTTTTTGTTTCTTTCACAAAAAATGGACTCACCGGATGGGGTGAGATGGCACCGGGAGAAAGTGAAGGAGCCGGCACCGTTGAGGAAGGTAAAGCAGCTTTAAGTCGATTTACGGAAGATGACCTGACGCGTTCCGTCTATGAAATATATGACCGGGGAAGAGACTTGGGTGTCGCACCCTGTGCAATGGCAGCGTTGGATATGGCTCATTGGGATCTTTTAGCCAGATCTGCCCAATTACCTCTGTACCGCTTACTGGGACTTCCACTACCTAGAACAGGCACCTCTGTGACGATCGGAATCAATCCTCCGGAGGTCATAAAAGAGCGAGTTCCGCTACTTATCAACGGTACTGGTGTAAAAGGTCTGAAAATAAAATTAGGCTCGCCAGAAGGCATTGATGCCGATAAGGCCATGTTTTCTCAGGTGTTGGAAAGTGTCGGGACTTCCGCTGTCAAATTACGCGTCGACGCCAATGGAGGGTGGTTGGTAAATGATGCGCTGCACATGATGAAATGGCTTGCCGACCGTCAGGTGGAGTATGTCGAACAACCTCTGAAAGAAGGATCAGAGCAGGACTTGGCTGTCTTGTACAAGAATCGTCCTTTACCAATATTTATCGATGAATCCTGCCGCTTTAGTCAGGACATTCCCAAGTATGCGCACATGGTTGATGGGGTAAATATGAAATTAATGAAGTGTGGAGGTATTACTGAAGCGCTGCGAATAATCGCCACCGCTAGAGCGCACAAATTAAAGACCATGATCGGCTGTATGGGAGAATCCTCACTTTCGATTTCTGCCGGAGCAGCGATATCAGGGATCATCGATTATATTGATCTTGACTCTCACCTGAACCTGGATCCGGATCCATGGACTGGCGCCCAATTTATAGATGGAATTATTACACCAACCGAAAATCCCGGTTTGGGAGCCGAGATAAAATAATACAGTCTGATGATCAACACAGCTAAAAAATTAGCCATCTATATGGATGGTGCCCTTGACACTGATTATGGGAAAATGGGAATAGGCGTTATGTGCTTTTCTGCCAACCCGATTACCTGTGTCATTGATAGCAAGCACCAGGGCAAAACAGTACGGGAAGCCATTGGCCAACCATTTGACTATCCTATCGTCGGGAGCATTAACCAGGCACATCAAATGGGTAGTGAAGTGCTAGTGCTGGGTATTGCCCCTTCAGGTGGCAAATTTCCCGATAGTTGGAACAAACCGATTAGCGAGTCACTGATTCTCGGAATGTCACTGATTAATGGACTACATGATGACCTCAATGCGCGGTTCGGTCACCTGATCGATCAATCAAAAGAAGATCAGGTCATCTGGGATGTTCGTAAACCCGCAAAAAACTATCCAATCGCCTCAGCAAAAGCCGGAGCATTGGGAAACCTGAGAGTTTTATTGGTCGGCACCGACATGGCTGTAGGAAAGATGACCACCGGCATCGAGCTCTATCGATGGTTCAGGGAGCGTCACTATTCCACCGAATTCCTGGCTACAGGCCAGATTGGAATAACGGTCATGGGAAAAGGAATTCCACTTGATGCCATCAAGGTAGATCAGGCATGCGGCGCGGTGGAAGATTTGGTGCTTTCAGCAGCAGACAAGGATTTTGTATTTGTAGAAGGACAAGGGTCATTGCTGCATCCGGGTAGTACGGCCACTTTACCGCTTATGAGAGGTAGCTGTGCTAATCGACTTATCTTATGCCACCGCGCAGAAATGAAAAATTTATTTGATCAACCAAAAGTTAAAATACCTCCCCTAAAGGAATTTATTGCCCTCAATGAAGCCGTTTCTTCCTCCTGTGGAAGTCTCACTCCTGCAAAATGCATCGGAATAGCACTGAATACTTTTAAATTGACAAGGGAAGACGCTCTTAAAAAGATCAAAGAAACCGAGGATCAGACTGGATTACCGGTGACAGATGTGGTCAGATTTGGACCGGAGAAGTTAGCTATGGCTCTAATCAAATCCAGGTAGAATCCTGAACAGCGATGTCATCACCTAAAATTAATATACGTCAGGCCAATCTTTCCGATTTAGTCTGGATCAATGAGCAGTATTCATCTATTGGATTTTTACCTTCTGTTTTTGACCGTGAATTCATTTTGATCGCCGAAGTTGCTGATGAGAAAGCAGGAATAGGCAGGATCGTATTTTTGGAGGAAGGTCATGTGGAACTGGGAGGTATATTTGTCCTTCCATCATTTCGAAAAAAAGGTATTGCCCGGCTGATCGTCAAAGATCTTATTTATAAAAATCCTTATCCAACTAAATCAATTTGGTGCATTCCGTTTGAAAACCTAAAGCACTTTTATGGGGAATTTGGATTTAAAACCTTGTCCCAAAAATTGGAGGATTTACCCAAATTAATAAGTGAGAAAATGCGTTGGTGTGCTAAAAAGATCACCATGCCCGTAGTCCTGATGCAAAAAAAAGACTAATAGCTTTCGAACTACCCCATTTTAACCTTCCCCGAAATAATGTCCAAAATCTAAATTATGATCATTAGATCTATTTTCGCAGATTGCCAAATCCAAAAAGATTACCTATTTGATTAGATGCTTCTACGCTATGGTTAATTTTCCACCTTTCGGATAATTATAAGTACAAAAAAGTAGTGCCTACATATGTAGTACTACTTTCGGTATCATTAATAAATATTTTAAGTCAATTAATAAATAAGCTTTAATGTGGCAATTTCGATCGAAGTATGCCATAGAGCAAGGCTCCAATTATTCCTGAGATTATCGATATGATCACAATACCATATCCGGCACCAAAAAGAATATAAAGAGGCCCCGGACATGCACCGGTCATTGCCCAACCCAGGCCAAACAAGGTACCTCCCAAGATACTCGCAATAAGTGTATTTGGCTTATCAGCAACAGATATCACCTGGCCATAAAAATCCTTGACAGTTCCTTTTCTAATCATCAAATGAATACCTATTCCAAGGACGACAGCAACACCAATGATACCATACATATGAAAGCTCTGGAAACGAAACATTTCCTGAATACGAAACCAAGAAATAGCTTCCGACTTATAGAGGATTATTCCGAATAAAATACCAACAGATAGAAATGATATATTTTTCATTTAAGTTTTTTAAAAATTTAATAACACGGGAAATAATAAATGAGTCATAATGAGACCACCAATAAAAAATCCAATTACGGCAATCAGAGATGGTAACTGCAAATTAGATAAACCACTGATGGCATGTCCGGAAGTACAACCTCCGGCCCAACGGGTTCCAAATCCAATTAACAATCCTCCTACTACGGTAAATATAATCGTCCTTAATGAACCGATATGTTTAAAAGAAAAAATCTCCTGAGGAAGAAAACCTCTTCCCTCCTCAACATTTTTTGGAACCTCAATACCCAGGACGGCCAAATCATCGACCGTTGCTGTCGAGATTTGGACCGGCATATCGCTAGCAAAAAAATGACTGGCTATAAAGCCGCCGATTACTGAACCGGCTACAAACATTAGCAACCAGTCTTTCTTTTTCCAATCTACATTAAAGTAGGAAATAGATTTTCCAGCTCCGGCAAGCGTACATATCGTCTCGAAACTGCTGGAGATACCAAATTTTGCACCCAATTTTATCAGGAGAAACATTACGAAGGCGATAGCTGTTCCTGAGACCGCCCAATGCCA
>JAGQWV010001033.1 GCA_020437045.1 Saprospiraceae bacterium
GCACCAGTTTTTCCAATTTCTTGTCAATCAATTCATGGTCGAGTAAGGGTAATTCCGAATCACGGGAATCTAACAGGGAATAATAAAACTGCACCGTCTTGTCCGGCAATACCTGAACCTCTTTAAAGTCAGTTTCGCCCTGCATGCATTCATTGATAAACTGAGAGTGCTCATCAGGCATTCCATTGAGGTTTTCTGCAGCAAACGACAGGGTTAACCGCTCCTTTGCTCTGGTCATCGCTACGTAAAATAGCCTTCTCTCATCTCGCTCATCAGAATCCTGACTAGGGTCCTGCAGATTCGAAGGGAGACTAAAGCCATGGTTTCCTCCCCAGCTCTTCTCCCAGTTGCGTCGGTTACATCCTATGATAAATACATGCTTAAATTCCAAGCCTTTGGCACCGTGAGCCGTAAGAAAATTGATCCCATCTTTATTCCGGGTTAAACTATGCATCGGCAGCGATAGCCCAATTTCCCTCATTTGGGTCAATGTGTCAAGGAAATCTCCCAGGTCGATAGCCGGGTTACGGTGGCTCTCTGCCTTCAGATAATTGAAAAAGGTTGCGACCACTTGCATACGATAGGTGCGGAGCTCCCCACTCATGATATCACCAAAGATATTTCCTTCCTTCAGAATGTACTCAAACAATACCTGAAGAGTAACATGGGGAATTCGCTGAATCCACCGATCTAACATATCACTAAATGCCAGTATCGTATAGCTATTGGACAGATTGAGTGTATCAAGGAGTTGGTTGTCTTTTATCGTCTGCCGAAGTGATATGGGGGCTCTGGGCTCTCTCCAGCAATACTGGGCTAATCTGGCCAGATCTACGGGAGCCATCTGGAAGAATCGATAGTGCATTATCTTAAACAACAATCTATCGTTAGATCCCGGTTGAAGGTATTCTTCATGCAGCAATGTGAGTATACTTTCGAGATTGTGAATCAACGGGTCATCAAGAATATTGACCCGGTGCTTGACGTCTACTGGTATTCCATGGTAGGCCAGAGCTTTGATTAGATTGGTGGCCTGAGCGTGTTTTCGATAAATCACCGCGATTTCGTGCAGTGGTTCTCCACGTTCATGCAGCTCTTTCAAAGATTCAAAAACTGCGGTTTCTTCCTGAGCAACATTTAGGTACTCGTACACCTTGGGTGCTGAGGCTCCAGCTTTTTTCCCGGGTTGTGCTTTTAGGTTTTTTTCAATTTCCGGTATGTCACCACTCAAGCGTTCCTCATTATACTGAATCAACCGCATAGCAGCATCTAAAATGGGTTGGGTAGACCGGTAATTTTCCGTAAGCACAATCATCCTGGGATTGTATAGATCTCTCAAGTTTTTGAGGTTGGTAATATTAGCTCCCTGAAATCGAAAAATAGCCTGATCTTCATCACCAACCACAAAGAGATTTGGCTTTTCCCAATAGTCACTTAGCAAACGAATAATCTCATTTTGAGATCCATTGGTATCCTGATATTCATCTACGAGAAGATATAGGAATTTTTCCTGGTAAGATGCCAGGAGAAGATCGTCATCTTTAAAAGCTTTGACCACCCAGTGGATCATATCATCAAAATCATATCTCCCGGCATCTTTCATTTCTTGCTGAAAGGGCTCAAACAAAAGAACCGCCTCTCGAAGCAACTCAAGATTACGCATGGTGTCATAATACTTCTTTTTGGGATCACCGGCACGGAAATTTTTTCCGTTAATCTTGTAGAAATAGTTTCCATCATTTTTATCACTATCGATCTTTTCGATCTCTCTGACAATTGAATCCAGGATCATTTCTGACGTCCAGAATTCCTTTTTAATGGTTGAATAGAGTCGATCCAGCCTTTTCGCTTCAAAATAATGTTGGCCCCGGAGTTTACGTAAAGGATTTTCATATGGGAGTCTATCAATGAGGTCCCGATACATTTTGGCTTTTTCCAGATCGGAAATATGCATTAATGTGCTGTATTCAGAAAAAACCTCCTGATTATCCTGGATGATTTCATTGCAAAATGAATGATAAGTATGTACCTGGATCCGGTAGGCATCTGTCCCGATAAATTGCAGAAGTCTTTTACGCATAGCAATGGCTCCTGCATCGGTATAGGTCAAACACAATATATTCTGGGGCTGGGTATCTGTTTTTAGTAAGATGTTACCAATGCGAAGTGCCAGAATTTGGGTTTTTCCGGTACCCGGGCCGGCAACCACCATTACCGGCCCGTCAATAGTATCAACGGCCTCTTTTTGTTGCGCATTTAATGACTGATACGCATCTTTAAATTTTTTGGTAAACTTCAGGTGATTTTTATTTGATTCAGACATATCTCAAAGGTAACGAATGCAGGATTTCCCATTAAATGAAACAGTAATATTTCAAAATTGATTACTGCCTCCCTGGATCAGACCTGCCAGGAAAAGAATTTTTTACCAAGGACTATCGATCCAATGAAAACGCCTGCCAAACTTTCTTGGCAGGCGCATCAAAACAAAACGAAAAACCAACTTAAACCTTTGTATTCTTTATTTCATCAATCTCTCTTTTATTACGCTTTTAAACGCACAGATATTTTCTCAGATTTTCCATTACGTATCAGCGTGATGGTAATTTCATCTCCAATCTTATGTGCGTTCATAATTTTTACCAAATCATCAGCGGAATTTACTTCATCACTATCAACCTTGAGGATTATGTCTTCCGGCAGAATACCTGCATACTGGGCAGCACCTCCGTCGACCAGGTCGGTGACAACCAATCCTTTTTCGGTTTGCAGATCCGCTTCCGAATATTCTTCATAATCTTTTATCGTGGCTACATAAACCCCTAAAGTTACCCGGGGGCCACCATAGTCTATTAAGTTATTAACTACCTGTTCGACCATATTTGCCGGAACAGCAAATGAATACCCGGCGTAATATCCGGTTGCTGTAGCAATCGCAGTATTGATGCCAATCAAATCACCTTCGGCATTGACCAATGCTCCTCCACTATTACCGGGATTGACGACCGCATCGGTTTGGATGAAGTCCTCTATGGCATCATTCCTTTGAATGATTTTATGTCTTCCTTTTGCGCTAATAATACCAGCAGTCACGGTTGACGTTAAATCAAAAGGGTTTCCCACCGCCAGCACCCATTCTCCAACTTTAACTTTATCTGAGTTAGAAAATTTCAAATAGGGCAAGTTGTTGGCATCTATTTTTAACACAGCTAGATCTGTACGTGGATCGGTTCCAACAAGCGTGGCAGAAAATTTTCGATCATCAAACAAAGTTACCTCATACTGGTCCGTCATCTCCACCACATGATTATTGGTTACTATATATCCATCATCCGAGATGATCACGCCAGAACCTTTACCTTCCCGCCCATGTGGTATACCAAAAAAATCATCCCCAAAAAAGAAGCTAAACGGATCACGCCGGTCCATTTCTTTGCGCTTATTCTGCACCATCGCAGGGCTTTGCTTTACACTAATATGGACAACGGCTGGCATGGCTTTGTCCGCAGCAGCAATAAAGTCATTGGGTACACTTTCGTATCTACCCATTCCCTCTGTATAGGTGGTCAAATGAGCATCTTTATCATTCTGAAAGTCAGCAGTATAATGACCTACAGACAATATACCGATCAACACAATCAACCCTCCTGTAGCACCGGCAACGATCAGCGAAAAGACTCTTTTCATGGTTTTCCTTCTGCTTTAAATTGGTATAAAAGTAAACGACTCTCCACCATTGGAGTTTTCAGAGATTTTTAATTTAACACTTTATTAACCTCGCTGCTATTAATCTTTATATTTAAGGGTATGCAATTATTATTTTTTACCGACCTGCACACAGGAAATGTTGGTGAATATCCTCACCATGTGGATCTTCGGAAAAATTTTACCGACCTACTTCGTGAAATCTCCCAACATCACTTCGACTATCTGATCATTGGAGGAGACCTATGTCTGCAATCTGGTGATGTAGCCATCTATCAGTGGCAAAAAGAACAGCTTGACGCGTTGAAAAAACCCTATTTTATCATTGCCGGAAATCACGATAATCAGCTACTGTTATGCGAGGTCTTTGAAGCATGTGTTTTGGCCGGAAATGAAGAAATTTACTTCAGCAAAATCTGGGATGGGATCCCTGTTCTTTTTCTTGATACTGGAAGGGGCTCCATGTCAGGCCAACAAAAAGAATGGTTGCGGACAACATTGAAAGGTGCAGTGGATACTCCGGTCGTCATTTTTATGCACCACCCTCCATTACTGATGCAGGTACCGCATATGGACCGACAATACGCATTGGAAGACCGGGAAGAGATTCAATCCATTCTTCAGGAAACACCAAATCCCAAACACATCTTTTGTGGTCATTATCATGTAGAAAAAAATGCCTTTCAGGGAAATGTATCGGTGACCGTTACTCCTTCCTTATTTTTTCAGATCGAGCAATTCAACTCAGATTTTGCCATTGACCATTTCAATATTGCCTACCGCTCGA
>JAGQWV010001034.1 GCA_020437045.1 Saprospiraceae bacterium
TAAAGTAATATCCACCGAAACCATCTTTGATTGGATTTGGATCTAAATAGACTATTGAATCTTTATTTGATTCCTTGCCCAGCAAACCATAGGCCACATAAGAATCCATCAGTGGGGGGAAGACTTCAGTCGTTCTATCGCAACTTGAACCTATCACATAGATAGGGTCATTATTTCTACAAAGTACACTTAGATCGTATGTCTCCTTCCTTAGGTCAAGTTCGATAATTACTTTTGAATTGGGTGGAATTATTTCCGTTGGTTCTGGAGCAATGAAATTCAAACAACCATTGTATTTCGACAGATCGGCCTTTTTCCATTGACAAATACCTCCCAAATTAATATGACTATTTTGTCCTGAAGCTGAACCAGCTATGTTTGTATCAAATTCGATATACAAATCAGCTATCGAAAACCCACAATTAGTGTATAAATACAGAAATTCATCATTTTCCTCTCCTAAAGTGCAGTCTTCAAAAAAGACTCCTATTAAGGTCAAATTACTCTGTGCACTGATTTGCTTAGAGCAGATTACTATCAAAAATAATATTAAAAACTTATTTGAAAGTTTATAACCTATCCACATCTGTTTTTTCATTTATAACTAGAACGCAACAGCATATAAACATGCCGTTGCGCTTAAATCTAGATTTATCTCATTCGATCATGGATCAAAATATTCTCCATCGCCCCCTATTCCAAAGGTTGTGCTTCCTCCAGGTCCTTTCGGTACATAGCTACGCATATATTCTAGTGAAAAATCGCCGTTATCAATATGATAAATTTTTACAACCAGTGTATCTTGATCACTGCATCCTCCTGAGCCAGTGTAGTTGACTACATAGGTCCCATTTAAACATGAACATGGTCCCAAAGTTAGCAATAGGACATCGTCCCAAGTAACCTGGCTAGCATCTGGCTTTGTAACCGTAGATGTAACGCAATTGCTAGGTGTTGTTTCAAGTCTTACCCTATAATTTATCGTTCTTGCAAAAGCTTGACTTCGATTAATTTGCAAGTCTCTGAGTACTTTGTCGCTGACCGATTCTATAGGATATTTGACACCAACTTCAAAGTCTCCAAATCCTAGATTTGAATATCTTGACCTCTCTGCTGTAGTTTGATCATTGTCAACTACTTGATCTTTATCACAAGAAGTCATAAACATCCCCAGTATGAGCACAACGACTAGTGTGCTCCAATTTTTTAAATAATTCATGATTAGATGATTTTTAGTTAATAAATAGGGGTACTCATATAAGTTGAATGCCTGAGAAAGTCAAAGCATACAATTACTTCCACGAAAAGTAGATTTGTTGCCCGTAAGGTTTAGGTACCTTCTCACGCGTGAGGATGAATTCATTAGGAGTAAATTATAATAAACTATTTACATAGTCAAGTAGGTGATTGTTAAATTTTTGTATTTTAACATTTGACAACCTAAGAAAACCCTCTACTTAACATAATCACAGCTATGGGCTCGATAGGGCAGCGATTTTAGATATTAAGTGCATTAGGATGGCTAAATAAATGGATGATACTTAAGTATAACAATAACTAATTTTGGACAGGTAGGCATGGTCCAGATAAATACAGGTGGCGAGATGGTGTTCAAAAGACGAATATTATGAATAGACTAATTATTAAACAAATCTTCGATAACCAATCCTGTGGCACCTGATGGTCGGCTGATCTTTAAGATCGCTGATACGGTCGGTGCTATGTCTCGAATATAATTTCGGTGATAGTTATCACCATGTTTTACATGCCAGCCATAAAATAGAATCGGTACATGCGTATCCTGAGGATACGTAGATCCGTGGGTCGTTCCACCTTTTAGATAAGATTCACTTACCCAGCCCGGTTGCAGTTGTACATAAAGATCACCACTCCGGCCCGGCATAATTCCATTTCGGATGAGATCACAAATACGCTGATCCTCGATACATTTGGAAAAATCATTTAATTCAATAGCTTCTTTTGCGCCCGGAAATTTAATAGTAAAACTTTTAATAAATTCTATAACTTGATTATAATCAATGTTGTCATTTTTCACCAGATAGATCTGCTGATTACTGATGTTTTCGATTACATCCTTGCCCGTAAGTTCTTTAAGCTGATGTTTTAGTGCTGTTTCAAAACCATTGGCGCGAAAGTACCCGCCGGGTGGAGAAACTAGACCAGCTACATCCGTCGCACCATGGTCGGCGGAAAGAAATATCAATATATTTTTTAGCCCAATTTTTTGATCTAGGTAATCAAAGAATTCACCCAGGTCTTTGTCTAAACGGAGGTAGACATCCTGAACTTCGACCGAGAAGTTTCCAAATTGGTGACCGGCATAATCTGTTGATGAAAAACTCATTGTCAGAAAATCAGGAATTTGATCACTTCCCATATCTTCTGCATCGATAACCGTTTTGGCAAACTCTTTCAGCAATGTATTTCCAAAAGGGGTAGCTGGTAAAAGATTATAGGGAGTGTTTTTTATTCCGAATCTAACCAAGGTGCTGATCTTTTCCAGATCATATGGGAAAGTATTATCCGCCGTGTTGATGAATGGTCTCTCAAAAGGTTTGTCATCAGGCAAGCTTTCATCATATCGGTCTAGGGGCAATAAGGTATTCCATGTTTGAGCCATATATTCATCCACCAGTCTTCGCTCATTGAATTCGGATACCCAGTCTGGCAGTTTTTCACAGTAGTAGTCACTAGTGATAAATCTGCCATTCGTTTTATCATACCAATAAGCACCATCCGGATGATGTCCGGCAGGTAGTATGGCTCCACGATCTTTGATTGATATTCCTATCGTCTTCGCTCGATGATTCGTTGCCAGTTCCAACTGATCGACGAGGGTTGTGGAAAGTAAGCGGTGAGGAGACATCTTTCCATTATAAGATTCAGAACCCACCGTGTTGGCATCATTGTCTCCGGCGCAATTCACATACTCCTTAGCAATCGGATCATACCAATCGTTTGCAATGATCCCGTGCACATTTGGACTAGTTCCGGTATAAATACTTGCATGACCTGGTCCGGTAAATGTCGGTGCATATTGATAATGGCCATCATGTAAAACATATCCTTCCTGTAAGAGCCGCTTGAAACCCTTATCTCCATAATCATCCCAATATTTGTAGAGGTAGTCATATCGCATTTGATCTACTACAATCCCGATAATCAATTTAGGTTGTTCTTGGGTGCTGGGCGGTTGATAATTAAAAGTGCAGAATGCAATAAACAATAATGATAGGATAGAATGCAACTTCATAAGTGGTATGCCTTAAATATCAAAAATGAATTGGCAGAGTAGATTCTTGATTCGCTGGCAATGTACAAATTGTTTTTCTGTGTTGGAATGAAGGTATAATAGTTTCAGTTTTCTAAATTTGGAGTCACATCACTCGACAATTTGAATTGCTTCTAGTATTTTGTTGTGGATTTCTGTGTTTTCATACACACCAGCAAACATCTCACTACTTGGACCATAGGCGAAGACAGGAACCATTGTTGCTGTGTGATATTTGGTAACAAAGGAGCCTTTCGGTTCACCCTTCTGATTTTCACCTACAAGCGAAAAGCCTCCTGTTTCGTGATCAGCGGTTACGACAACAAGGGTTTCCCCATCTTTTTCTGCAAAATCTAGAATTTTACCGATCACCCTGTCAAATTCTTTTATCTCCTCAATAACTAGCTCATCCACATTTGCATGACAACCCCAATCAATCTGTGACCCTTCGATCATTAG
>JAGQWV010001035.1 GCA_020437045.1 Saprospiraceae bacterium
TGTTGCTCAGGTATCCGGCCGGTAAAACAATTTGCCCTCCGCAACTCAAAATACTTTCGCAAATGAAGCCACCAGGCTGACGTCCTTTGTTTTTGAAATTATTGATTGCCTGGGCTACATATTCTGCATATCGTGCACCGGAATCCTCACTTCTGTGTAGTCCCCTGTATCTATCCGGCATAGGAACAACCTCCGTAATTTCAGGAGCACCTTTCCCTCCTTTCCCATCAAACTTATAGCTACTGACTTCTATGCATCGATTGGTATTGCCATGATATCCCGACTCCAGGGCAATCATTTCTTTCTTTCCTGTGTAGGCTTCTACCATTCGAAGTGCCAATTCATTGGCTTCACTACCACTGTTCACAAAAAATACCGCCGATAGTGGATCTGGAAGTGTTTCCAACAATTCCTCTGCAAATAAGATAATCTCTTTGTGCAGATAGCGCGTATTCGTATTTAATACCCCCATTTGCTGTTGGGCGACCTTTACTACTTCCGGGTGTTCATGGCCGACATGCGCCACATTATTTACCGTATCCAGGTAGCGGCGACCCTGCCAATCGTATAGATGCTGCTGGTATCCCCGCACGATGTGCAGCGGATTTTCATAGCTTATGCTGAGATTTTTACCAAGAAGCCGATTTCTCTGGTCTCTCAAAAAATGAGCGTCATTGTTCTGGCCAGGGACAGGAATACCAAAAAATGAATAAGACGACGGACAAATGCTTAGCCAGGTGTTGGCCTCATCCGGATAGGCTACTCCCGGGTAATCGCCACTCATCCCGAGCATATCCAGAATTATCTGAAAATGGAGATGCGGAGGCCAATTGCCATTGATGGGCGGTCTTCCTATTTCAGCAATTTTTTCACCAGCCGAGACTCGTTGACCAGGTCTAACATTATCCAGCGAATCTGCGCTGAGATGTCCATATAGTGCATAAAAAATCAAACCGGGCTCAGGCTCATGCTGCAAAATAATAGTAGGACCATAATTACAATCACCAGTATTATCCTGTATGCTAAAAACAATGCCCGGTAAAGAGGCAAAAATGTCGGTCCCGGCCCGAGCCCAGAGATCCACGCCGAGATGTACCGTGCGCCAGCTTGCGCCATCATTCCTCTCCATCTGATATGCATCCGTAGTATAGAAAGGTCGTCTTTCTCCGTAACCACCTATGGCCATTGATGCATCCTGATCTTCTAATATCCGGTCAATACATCTGCAGAATTTAGAAATATCATTAAAATGTGAATTATTACCTAAAACCAAACTACCAACGGATAGATCCAGAGACATCACTTTATGTCCTGAAGATTCGATTACCGGAATTAATTTCTGATGATTATTACTCAACCATTGCTGGAAATATTTTTCTTTATTGCAGGGTTTAAAACCGCAGACTTCCCGAAATCGGTAATGGGCAAATTCCGGATGAATCTTTTTCCATTTTTTTAATAAATCCCACGCAGGTTTTTCACTGACTTGCAGATATTCATTTTCCGGTTCGTGATATTTATTCCAGGCGGCATTGGCAACGGTGAGCATCAGCCTGGCAGAGATTAAAGAATAGAGAACGGAAAGTTCCTTTTCTTCTATGGTAAATTGAGAATGATATCCCCGTACTACATCAGCAATTGCATTCAGAGGATCGGGCAGGTACATTCCGGCATATGCGCTGGCAATAGCCAGTTCATTAATCGTCTCGCAATACAAAGCATCACCAAAATCAATTACTCCGTTAATCTCCGGCTTTTCCGGCGATCCACTGACTAAAAGATTGTGCTCATGAGCATCATTATAATTCACACTTTTCCGCAACGCAGGCAGCTGCGGCAGGGTCGTCTTTTCAAATAAATCCCAGAAATAATCAGCAA
>JAGQWV010001036.1 GCA_020437045.1 Saprospiraceae bacterium
AGATGTGGTAGTGGGTGTTGGGGGATATGCCAGTGCACCTACCTTGGCTATGGCCGGTTTTATGGGTATACCCACCGTAATACAGGAACAAAATTCATATGCAGGGCTGACCAATAAATGGTTGAGTAAAAGGGTGAAACGTATTTGTGTAGCCTATGAAGGAATGAATAAGTTTTTTGATGCCGGAAAAATTGTTTTAACCGGAAATCCGGTGAGAAAAAATCTTCTGGAAAAAGTGGTAAGGCAAGAGGCTTTGGATTATTTCAAATTGGCAGGGACTAAGAAAACCATTTTGATATTCGGAGGAAGTTTAGGAGCCAAAACAATTAATGAAGCTATGGCTCGAAATACAGAGAAAATTGCCGATGCGAAGGATATTCAATTTATCTGGCAGATTGGAAGCTTTTATGAAAAGAAATATATGCAATGTGAAACAGCACTTTTAGCTAACGTCTTTCCAATGGTTTTTATAAACCGGATGGATTTTGCTTATGCTGTTGCGGATTTAGTGATTTGCCGGGCTGGAGCATTGACTATTTCCGAATTATGCGCTTTGGGAAAAGCTTCGATTCTGGTGCCTTCGCCCAATGTGGCAGAAGACCATCAGACAGCTAATGCAAATGCACTTGTGTTAAAGCATGCAGCAGAGATGGTAAAAGATATGGATGTAGATAATGTATTGATAAATAAGACTTTGGCTTTAATTCATGATCAAGGAAAATTGAAAGATTTAGAAGATAATAGTTTGGCCCTGGGAAAACCAGATGCCACAGAAAGAATTGTAGATACCATATTGGAATTAACGAAATAATGATCTTACAGTGATAATGAAATGGAATAAAAAGCGGCTTTTAAGTGTCCTGGCAGTTTCAGCCTGGAGTGCCGTGGCTATTCTGTTTTTTATGGGAGCATCTGCAGCAGTGGAAAGTAAGTCACATCGCGGCATTACGAAAGTAGATTATCATCTGATTCATCTTACCGATGGAAATGATCTAATCACCGTAGAAGAAATAAAGGATAAAATAGTAAAGACTTATAATTTAGATTTGATAGGAGTCGAAGTCGATCTTTTGGATTTAGAAGAGCTGGAAAATATATTGCGAAAGGAGGCTTTTATATCGGTAGCCGATGCTTATATAGACGCTAAAGAAGTTTTGCATATCGATATTATACAACGCACTCCTGTATTAAGAGTCATGGGTTTGGATGGTAGTAATTATTATCTGGATGTAGATGGGTATAAATTACCTCTTTCTAAACACTTTACCGCGAGAGTTCCTATCGTATCTGGAAAGGTTAGTGATTACCATGAAGGTTTTTTAAAAGAAAAGAATTCCTTAAGAAGTGCCTATAATTTAATCAAGGCATCAAGAGAAGATGATTTGTTAGGAGCCTGGTTGGAAGGAATATATGTACACAATGATGGTGACTTATGGCTGTCAGGAAATGTAGGAGATTTTAAAGTGATTTTTGGTGACGATTCGGATCTGGAAAAGAAAGTCAAGAAGATGAGTACTTTTTTTAAGGAAGGATTAAAGGTTACCGGTTGGAGAAATCTCGAGACGATTAATTTGAAATACGATAAACAAGTAGTGACGAAAGCACCCTCAAAAGTGTGATCATTAAATGAACAATAAACTGTTTGAAATGAGACCTTATCAATTTGATCCAAAGGAAGTTACAGTTGCAATCGACATTGGGACTACCAAAGTTTGTGCACTGGCAGGTCGACTCAATGAATATGGCAAAATTGAGATTTTGGGTATGGGAAAAGTACGTTCTGAGGGAGTACTGAGAGGCGTTATTTCCAATATCGAGAAGACGGTAAATGCTATAAAAGATGCCATATCTGCGGTAGAAAAACAACTTGGAGCCGAAGTTAATATCGTGCATGTAGGTATTGCAGGGCAACATATTAAGAGCTTACAACATCGGGGTATTTTGACCCGCGACAATGCGCATGATGAAATTTCCCAGGATGATATAGAGAAATTGATCCGGGATATGTACAAGTTAGTTTTGCCCCCTGGAGATAAGATATTACACGTAATTCCTCAGGAATTTACGGTAGATAGTGAACAGGGAATTCTTGATCCGATCGGAATGTCAGGAATTCGTTTGGAAGCCAATTTTCATATTATCACGGGGCAAATTACTGCCTCCAATAATATTTTGCGCTGTATCGAAAAAGTAGGTCTGGAAGTTGCCGATCTTACGTTGGAACCTATTGCCAGCTCGGAATCTATACTGAGTAATGAAGAAAAAGAAGCAGGTATTGCACTGGTCGATATTGGAGGAGGTACTACCGATTTAACCATATTTCATGACGGAATTATCCGGCATACTGCGGTAATACCCTTTGGAGGAAATGTCGTCACAAGAGACATTAAGGAGGGCTGTACGATCATGCAGCCGCAAGCTGAGAAATTGAAAATTAAATTTGGTTCTGCTCTCGCAGATGAAGTTTATGATAACCGCATTATTACTATTCCAGGTCTTAAAGGCCGGGAGCCTAAAGAAATTTCCGAGAAGAATCTGGCACTCATCATCCAGGCACGAAT
>JAGQWV010001037.1 GCA_020437045.1 Saprospiraceae bacterium
AATCGATGCGTTGGTCTACTAGGGTGTAAATCAGAATAGCTGAAAAATGAGTAATAACGAAAAGAAATTTAAAATTGATCGCTATACCTATTTGGAAGGACCGAAGAGCAGGATTAGTGAATTGGGATTTTCCATAGAAGTATTTTTTCAATTTATTAAGGGATTTCGTAAACTTCACTTCGTCGGCCCCTGTATTACCGTGTTTGGGTCTGCCCGTTTTAAAGAGGGAAATCCCTACTACCAGCTTGCGTATGATGTGGGTAAGATGATATCACAAATGGGATTTACCACAATGACCGGAGGGGGACCTGGCATAATGGAAGCTGCCAATCGAGGTGCTTTTGAAAACAAGGGCTACTCCGTAGGATGTAATATTGTTCTTCCCTTCGAGCAGCATCCTAATCCCTATATGCACACATGGGTTAATATTAAATATTTTTTCGTACGAAAATTTCTCCTGCTTAAATATTCTTATGCATTTGTTGTTTTACCCGGGGGCTGGGGAACCATGGATGAAATGTTTGAAACATTGACCCTGATTCAAACCACGGTAATTCAGAATTTTCCGATCGTGGTCATGGGTAAAGAATATTACCAGGAACTGTTTGAATACCTCACCTATATGGCAGAACAAGGCACCATTTCGCCATCCGATCTTCTCCTGATTAAATTTACGGACAATCTTGCAGAAGCCGAGGAACATATCACTAAGTATATCCAGACAAACTATCGCATAAGTAAAAGAAAAAAACCCGTATGGTGGCTACTTGAAAAGATCTAAACGATTGTTGAATTTATTTATTTCTCAACCCCGTTGTGAGGTTTCCTTTATTATCGTTCAATAAGGCAAACTGGTACCCAAGTCTTTTCAGATCTTTAATTAACCGGGGCAAGTATGTATAAAATTTATCAACACGTCCTGGTCCAGCACCCACATGCAGCAATAAAATAAAACCATTTAAACCGTGGGGATCTTTGGCTTCGTAATCAAAAATACTTTGCATAATCATTTCCGAAGGTACATATCTTTTTCCCATATCGGTAGTGGTATAGTCAGCGTTTGATCGGGTACCGGCTGTGAAATTAATAAGTTGTAATCCTAATTCGCGGGACCAATAGCTGATCGAATCGTTATACCATTCATAAGGTGGCATAAAAAACCGGATGCCCTCAGATTTTATTCCCCGATCATTCATAATCTGAAAGTTTGCTAAAAGATCACTTCGAAACGAATCTTTGGTTACCAGAAGTAAATCCCGATCTTCCCAGCTTGCGTACAAAAGATGTTTGTCAGAATGTGGTCCGAGGTAATGACCATCCTTCATCAATTTCTTAATTGCTTTTCTATTATTATTATTTCGATAAAAATCACCTGTGAAAAAAAAATTAGCCGGTATTTGGTATTTCTTAAGTGTCCTGCATACATCCATGGTCCCTTCACCAAAATCACCACCGGTAAATGTCAAATAGATCGATTTTTTTGTCGAGTCCAACCTTACCAGTCCTCCATATTGATACGTGCTATTGACCAATTCTCTACTCCCATTCTGTCCCCTGACGGATATGTGAAAAAACAGGCTTAAAAATAATAACAGAGAAAAATACCTCATTGTAGAATAATTTAATTCACTTCAAATACCTGGAAAGTCCTAATGATTGGTTGACCAACTGATTCGCTAATGGTCAGCCTGACAGCATTACATCTCACCGGATTAAATATCTGGATGCGTTTATGTCCAATGGCACTGCCTTCAGCAACTTTTTCCCACTGACCGTTGATAAGGGCTTCGATTTGGTATGCGCGCACGCGTTCTCCCTGATCTATTTGTTCTTGAATAATTACCCTGTCAATCAACCGGGGGACGTCGAATGGTAAAAAAACGCCGTCTCCATTTCCGGAAATACTGGAAAGAGGAGTAGCGTATTTTTTCTGTATTTGCACCCCCCATTCTTTAATACGCTGTACATCAGGATCCGGAAGTGTTCCGGAAGTATCCGGAGTCAGACCAATAATTAATGTAGAATTTCTTCCAATTGATTTCTCATACATCTCCATGAGATTTTCAACGGGAAAAATATTTTTTTCATCTCCAGGTTCCCAAAACCATTCATGCCTGCCATCATACCCACGCAAAGGAGCATCTGACATAGCCGGCATCCAATATTTTCCCTTCTGATCACCAGATTTTAATAAAGCAAAATTGTTTATCGCAATATCTTTCTGCGCAGATTCTCCGGCACCGGTAGAAATATAAGGAAAGGTGGCCCAACATGGATAATTGACGGTACCACTTTCCGATCCGCCCCAACGTGCTTCCGCCAACTGTTTGTTATGGTAAAATAAACAATTAGGTTGATACTGCTGAATAATTGGCAGGACATCCGGGGCACCATTGGCCGGATCATCAGCGCCACCATCAAACCATATTTCAAAAAGCTCGCCATAATTGGTACAAATTTCCTTGACCATTCCCTCTACCATACGATTGTACTGCAGCCTCCTGTTTTCTCCAAAGATCCCGGTTCCATCCACTTTAAAATCATGAATTCCCAATAATGAATTCCAACGAATACCTAGATAAATACCAGGTTTGATACCGTATTTTCGACAAGAATTGACAAAGTCACGCACCAGATCTCCCTTGCCATCCTGAAAATCTAATGCCCGCATAGAATAAGGATTTACCCTCGATTGAAAAAAAGCGAAACCCGTTTCGTGACTAGCCGTTAAAATAGCAAAGGTAAAGCCAGCATCCTTTGCTATTTTAACGGCTAGTCA
>JAGQWV010001038.1 GCA_020437045.1 Saprospiraceae bacterium
AGGCTTAAAATTGGGAGTAGGGGAGTTGAGGAGAATAAACGGGATGAAGACAAAAGCTCCAACAAAATTTTGGTAAAAGATAATTTCATTTCTGTGATAATTTTCAATTTCCGTTTTATATATGATATAACTTATCGAATAAAATAATGCAGAAATTATTCCCGCTGTCATTCCAATAAAATCCTGGTTTTGCAAACTGAATGGTTGGTCACTGTAAATGATCACAATGCCAAGAAAAGCCAATATGAGGATAGATGTTTGTCGAGTAGAAATCTTTTCTTTTAACCAGATGGATGAAATGAGATTTACAAAAATAGGCCAGGTAAAAAGCATAATGACTGCCTGGGTGATACTTGTATACACATAAGCTACCAGAAAAAGGTACATTCTGATCGCATTGAGCGTCGATGCCACCAACATTCTCTGATAGTTTCCCCTAAAAAATGAAATATTTTGAGAGAACATCCATATCGCCAGAATAATGGTAGGTAATGCGGTTCTGACAAAAGCCATAGAACTCGCAGGGACAGTTATATTCTTTATGAATAATCCGGTAAAGCCTGCGATAACGGAACCAATCAAAACAGATAAGAAAGCCTTCCTTGCCATAAAGCTCGTTCGCTGGATTTTGGACGTCTGGTTTTAGAGGTGACTTAACTCATAAAGAGCCTTTACAAATTGATCAAGCTCAGAGACTGTGGTGTAGAGATTGGGGGAAATCCGGCAACCATGAACATTTGCACCATCAATAGCCACCGTCCAGATACGATATTGCTTCAACAGCGTTTCCGCGAGATCATGGGGTTTCATGCCCTCTATCCCTACATTGGCAATACCACAAGACCGGGCAGGATCAGCAGGAGTGTTGACTACTATTCGAGGCCAATGCCGGACCTTATTGGTCCAGTAGTTCTGCAAAAAGCGCAATCGAGCTTCCTTTCGTTCAAGGCCTATTCTTGTTTGATATTCTATAGCATTTCCAATCGCCAAATCATGATAAACGGGATGTGTGCCGGTGTGATTGATCCGTCTTATATCATCAGGATCCTTACCCATATCACCATACATTTGCCATAATGGCCTGACTTTACCTTTTTTAACATACAGCATACCGCAACCTAAGGGTGCACTTAGCCATTTATGCAGGCTCGTACCATAATAGTCACAATTCAATTCAGGAATAGAAAACTTGAAATGCCCGAAGGCATGTGCTCCATCAACCAACACCTCAACTCCTCGGGCATGGGCCATGTCACATATTTTTCTGATGGGCAGGATCTGTCCGGTGATATTAATCATATGACTGACCATCAAAAGGCGGGTTTTATCGGTAATCTCGGCAGCATAAAGATTGACAATCTCATCATCTGTAATGGGGTGATTAGGTACTGAAACCACCCGGTTTACCACTCCGTGTCGTTGAGCCTGGAGCTTAAACATATCTAACATTGCCCCGTAATCTTGTTCTGCCATCACCGCTTCATCTCCGGATCTCCAGTCAATACCCTGGATAATAGTATCTAGCGATTCAGTGGTGTTGCGAGTGATAATAACTTCTTCCGGAGTACATTCTGCCAGCTGTGCTAATTGTGTACAGATCGATTGTTTATTGTCCCATTGTACAGTTCTCATATAATACGAGCCCTGATAATTGACTTCCCGGGCATGGAGAATCATCTTTTCGAGAACCTCCTGGGGAGTGATACAATAGTAACCATTTTCGAGATTGATATAATCCGGTTTGAGACTGTATCCGGCTCTGATCGCCAACCAGAAATCTTCATCAACGGCAAGAGATGCCGCTTCCTTATGTTGGACGGTAGAAAGTAGATTGTCTAATCGTTCAAAACCGGTCAAAGATGAGATTCCAGCCAGTCCGAGATTTTTGAGAAAGTTTCTTTTATTCATGTGCTATCAGCATATTGGACTCTGAAAATACAAATCCAATCTACTTGATGGGTGATCAACAAATCAAATATTATGATCATTGAGAAAACGAGAGGTCTCCGATGCCAACAAATCAAGAGCCTTCGTCTCGTCTATTCCGCTTTTTTTTAGGAATTTAAAGGAATGGTCTGCACCTTCAAATATATGCAGCTCAGCGGTTGGTAATTTTTCGAGGAGGGGCTGGAGAAGTTCTAGCCTCGCGAGGGTATCACGATCACCCTGTAGAAATAACATTGGTATATTAATTTCAAAAAGATGTGCTGCTCGATCTGTTCCTGGCTTTGCTGGTGAATGGAGAGGAAAGCCATAAAAGATTAATGCTTGGATTTCCGGTAGACTATCTTTGGCGATCAATTGAGAAGCCATCCTTCCGCCAAATGATTTACCCCCCAATATTTTGACAAGCCCTGGATATTCATTCGTCGCATGACGTATAATCTGCAAAATTGCTTTATGGGCAATGGCGGGAGGGTCTGGTCTTTTAATTTTCTTTTCCATATAAGGAAAATTGTACCGTATCGTACCTATGCCGTATTCAG
>JAGQWV010001039.1 GCA_020437045.1 Saprospiraceae bacterium
TTACTGCGGAAATACTGCACTAGTTTGCCCGGGGTGAAACCTGTAGGCTTCATTCGACCCAGTGCCGGGAAAAAAATTACATTTGCCCCCAAAAAGAAACGTATGTCAGACGAAGTAAAGGAATGCCCCTCATGTCATTCACCCTATGGTTATTTTACCGGCCATGTTTTATATGCATGCCCGGAATGCGGTCATGAATGGGATCCCGAAGCCCTGGTTAAAGACAACACCCTGGAGGTGATTGATTCCAATGGAAATGTCTTAGTGGATGGTGACACGGTAATTGTAATCAAAAATTTGCCGGTAAAGGGAGCTCCGGGTCCCATCAAAATGGGTACTAAAGTTAAAAATATCCGACTTGCTGAGGGGGATCACAATATTAGTTGTAAAATTGATGGATTTGGAGCAATGTCATTAAAATCGGAATTTGTCCGGAAAGCCTAGGCCAATGGTTAAAAAATAATCAGCATTTTGGTATTAAATTTTCAAAAAAAAAGCACCATAACGGACAGTAAATGAATAAAATCATTTATTTTTAAAATGGTCCCTCAAGGCATCACTTATCTTTTCTTTTATGCTCGGTTTATTACTTGTATATTTTATTGGAAAAAAATTCTATGAATTAGCTATCGAACAGCAAAAAAGCCGATGGGGCTATGCGATTGCCGGAGTCATATCTTATTATCTGGGGACTTTTATCGCTGGAATACTTCTGGCCATTTTTATGGAGTTGGTCTTAGAAAGAAACATCGAAGAAATGGACGACTTTGCCATTTCTCTTCTGGCTCTTCCCTTTGGATTAGCAGCAAGCTGGGCATTTTATTTAATACTGCAAAAAAATGCCAACACCTCTTCTCCGCTGAATTCCGATGTTCTTGACGAAGAAATGTTGTAAATTTTTTATCCACTCACAGACACTTTCACAAAAATGGCCCTGAATTTGTGATGATCGACCTAACATGCTATAAATTTATGGCAGCGACTTATTCCATTTATGTAATTGAACTTTCAAAAGCAATATTCACTGAAAACAGCAAATTCAGAGCAGCCAATCCTCAGTATAACGGAGTACTGGAGTGTCTCTATGTGGGAATGACCAGTAAGTCTCCTAAAGAGCGTTTCCAACAACATAAGTCTGGCCATCGTAATAAAAATGGCTACAAAATCTCTTCTAATATTGTACAGAAATATGGCTTATATCTCCGGCCCAGTCTTTACCAACATCTGTCCCCTGCCCTGACCAGAACAGACGCTTTGCATATGGAAGCCGATCTGGCATTAGCGCTAAGAAGACAACGATATGCCGTTTGGTATAATTAGGTTAGCCACAGTTGCTTTTCGCTAATTATCCTTAGATCTTGAAGACAAATTCCCTTTATTTATTAGAATGATCTGGACCGACCAACCAACGATGCCGTACTTCAACATGTGCATCCGCAGGGAGAATCTGTTGCAGGACCTTCCGGGTTAGCCACTTCGAAGTAGTTTGGGTTGGGCTCTGAATTAATATAGCGGCTCTGCTTTTTACTGCTGCTGCCTGCCCATTAATTTCTTTTATCAGCGCATCTTTTGAGCAAGGTTCCTCCTTGATACTAATGATATGCATTGGCCGGCTTGGCAGTTTTTCAAAATTAAAATTATGCAAACCCCGTTCATCAAAATGGAGATACATAAATCCCTTTTCTTCAAATCTTTCGGCAAAAGCGGTGCGTTCTATCGATCCGGGATAAATAAAGGGAGTCTCCACCCCAGCATTACCTGAAATCTTTAAAATCTGATGGCGATGAATATGTCCGGAAAGATATGCGCAATATGGACCATAGAGATCTTTCGGTCCCAGTACATCACTACCCGCCCGGAACGTATAATCCACTGGCCCTACCGTAGCACCGGCAAAAGCCTGATGCATGCATAGAACAGACACCCCATTGACGTCAACTTGGTCATTGATACGTGAAAGTACCGTCGTAATTTCATCTCCTATCTTCTTGACATATGGAAAGCCCGCAATCTGAAAATTAATCCCCCCGAAGACAAAATTAAATACACCTGGTTCACGAAAAATATTAATATTCGGATGCTCAAGAAAGAGAGAAACAGGAAGAGTACTCCGGTCATGATTGCCCGGTACAATAACCAGCGGAATACCATCGTCAGCTAAGGCAAATAGAGTGTCATAGGTTTTATTCACAATAGCTGGAGGAACCTTCGAACGAAAGAATAAATCACCCCCATGGATGACCAGATCAACTTTTTTCTCCCGGGCCTGATTGAGGATGTGATAAAAATTATCAAAAAAATCGAAACCACGTCTGATTTTTCTGCTTTTGCCAGAAACCGGAAAATCAAAACCCAAATGGGAATCGCTAAAAAAGAGAACTTTTATGGTGGACATAATCAGTATGGCAGAAAGCTACAAGTTTAGACCTTGCCGACCGGATCTACTTGACCAAATATTAACGAAACGGCAAAACCAAAAACAAAAATATATCTTTAATCAACTAATTACCCGGATATGCTGAAACTACTTCCCTCTTTTATATTCATTTTTCTTTTCATCGATCTTTATTCAAAGATCAGGATCACACCTAATCGCGAAGACCGCGTCTTTCATACGGGAGAAACCATTTCCTGGCAAATTACGATCGATAGTGTGGAGAAATATGATTCGTTACGTTATGCGATAAAACCTGGGGCTTTATCCACACTTGAGGAAGGAATGCTAAAGGTAAAAAAAGGTAAAAGCAACATTTCCTATACTTTTGACAAACCAGGAAGTGTGATCCTGGAGATTCGCTGGGGCAGTCCGGATCGCTGGCAAAATCGAGTGGTCGATGGTGGCATATGTGATCCTGAGGACTTTCAATTATCTTCAAAAAGGCCAGATGACTTTAAAGAATTCTGGTCAGAAAAAATAGCCGAATTAGAAGCCATCCCGATGAATTCCTGGATGCAATTGGAGCCCATGGAAGATACCTCCGTCGTGTATGCAAAGGTGCTCATGGACAACATCCGGGGCAGTAAAATCCAGGCTCAGATGGCCATGCCGAATAATTGTGAAAAATATCCAGCACTCCTCATCGTGCAGTGGGCTGGAGTGTATGGCCTATCACGGGATTGGGTAATAAACCGGGCCCGGGAAGGATGGTTGGTTTTAAATATCAACCCCCATGATTTACCGATCGATATGGATCCGGAATTTTATCAAGACAAAAGCAAAAATGAGCTAAAAAATTATCCTGCCCTTGGCAACGAGTATCGGGATAGCAGTTATTTCCTCCGCATGTATCTCAGTTGTTACCGTGGTGTCGAATTTCTCAAGCAATATCCCTCCTGGAATGGCAAGACAATCGTAGTAACCGGTGACAGCCAGGGAGGTATGCAGACGATTGTCACTGCTGGATTGCATCCGGATATCACTGCGGCAATGGCATTGGTGCCCGCGGGTTTTGATATGTTGGGCCCTGAATTAGACCGTAAAGGTGGTTGGCCACAATGGTATCAACAAATAGAGAATAAAGATTCTTCAGCGGTGCGGGAAGCCAGTCGTTATTATGATGCAGCAAATTTCGTCCCGGATATTTCCTGCCCGGTTTTGGTTGGGGTTGGTTTACTCGATGAGACTTGCCCTCCGCAAGGCATTATTGCGGGTATGAATCAGATAGATAAGCAAAAAAAAATGATCTATTTACCTCAATCTCAGCACCAGGACCG
>JAGQWV010001040.1 GCA_020437045.1 Saprospiraceae bacterium
ATCGTATCCAACAAAATTTCCTGATCTGCCCTGATCCTGATCCGGGCCGGCTCATATTTATCACTTTTCTTGAGTAGTGCCTTAAAGCTGGATTCAATCTCAATCTGAACATCGGCATACTTTCCCACATAGTCAAAAAGGCTAAGTTCCTGGAGATAAATGGTAGCGGGTAGCAGTAATAAGTAAATCCCAAAAATCACTTTCAAAATTTCCGAAACCATCATTAGAGGTTATAGGGTTAACATAAAAATATATCATCTTGCCATCCGCTATCACGGATTCGACACCATTTAAAAATAAGCAAAATTCATAACAACTTGGATTTCCATGAAAGTCTGATCATATTTAATTCTTTAGGAGAGCTTCGTTTTAACTTTCGATGTTTTTAATTTACCCAGACAATTTTCTTATCATCACCTTACTATCTGATTTTTTCATGATCAAAGCATCCAGGATTATCAACATTTACATCCTGACAGGAGCGGTACTTCTATTTCTATTCTGGTTCCTTATTTGGCATCTGGATGGATTACGATCTCACTTTACCTTCTTTCCTCTTTGGTTGGGATACATTTTATTGATTGGAGGCCTGACGGCCCGACGTAAAGGTTCGTCCTTGCTAACCCGAAATTTTAAATCGTGGTGTCTTTTATTTATTTTTTCAGCACCCGTATGGTGGATTTTTGAGTGGTTGAACAAAATGGCCTATTATTGGACCTATCTGGGTGTAGAATCCTTCTCTGATCTGGAGTACAACATCTTTGCAACGATCAGTTTTTCCACCGTGATTCCCGCAGTCTTTAGTACCAGTGAGTGGGTCGAAACTTTTCATATCGGTGATAACTTCACAAATGGTATTAAAGTGGGCGTTCATCGATCGACAAGACTGCTATTTTTTACTACAGGCTGGCTGATGCTCTTAGTTTTTTTGCTGTGGCCAAAATACGGGGCAGCATTCCTATGGATGTCGCTCTATTTTATCATAGACCCCTTGAATTACCGCTTGGGATTTCCCTCTCTTCTCAAAATGACCTCCAAAGGTGATTGGAGTGCAGTAATCCAACTATGGATTGCCAGTCTCATCTGTGGGTTTTTATGGGAGATGTGGAATTATTTTGCCTATCCTAAATGGATCTACAATGTGCCGTTTGTCGATGATTGGCATATTTTTGAAATGCCGGCGTTAGGCTATCTCGGATATTTGCCATTCTCACTTGAGCTCTATGCTATGTATCATCTGATCACTGGACTATTGAAAATCAAACCGGTATCAAATTTTGTCTAGCGAATAGATATCATTGGAGCAAGGTCATACTTCCACATATCCCATTTACCCACTCATCAAATAAGATCGATATCATAAATGAGTTCTTTGTTTGATCAGTTCCTTTTGTAAATTGGGTTGCCTTTCGGAGGCAAATTATTGAACTCTGCTGGATTATTATAAACAACTAAACGTAAGGATGCATCGCATTCCATCTCATGGTGAAGGTACTTTATTCTGGTATCCGGCAAAGCTACGGGATATTCTATTGGCCTTTGTTTGCACATTGGTTCTCACGACACATCTGTATGGCCAGGAAAGCCGGATCTCAGAAGATTTGGTGTCTCTCAACGCACCGGTTTCCAGCACTTTAGAGGAAAGCATTGATCTTTTAAACAAACAGATATCCGGAACAATCTTTTGTCCCCCTGAATTAAAATCATTAAAGGTAGAAGTGCAGCAAGTGCAGAATGTCAAATTGAGTGATGCTCTCTCCTCATTGTTATCACCCTTAAATCTTGCTTATTTCATCTACCGTGATCAGCTGATCATTATTTTGCCCGAAACAGATCTGGAAAAGGAATACACTGCCAACTTTTATCAGGTGTTGGATGAGAGTATTCGGGCCACGGAAGTACCAGAACCGAAAGAGGTCATCATTGGCCACATCGACCAATTGGATGTGGATGGAACAAGCGTAATCAGCGGGCGGGTATTGGACAGTGAAACGAAAGAAGAAATCGTAGGAGCAACCATCACGGTTGAGAATCAACCGAATGGAACCGCTTCTGAGATCGACGGTTCCTATGCACTGCCACTAAATGCCGGAAGTTATACCTTAGTGGTTCAATATGTGGGCTATCAAGTTCAACGTATTCCTCTAAAATTGATCAGTTCTGGCGTTCTGGAGATCCACTTAGAAAAGTCAACTGTATTGCTGGATGAAGTCGTTGTCCAAGCAAAAGCCCGGGATGCCAATGTGCAAAGCACACAGGTGGGCGTGACCAGGGTGAGCACCAGGGAACTGGAGAAATTACCCAGTTTTTTGGGAGAAGTCGATATCGTCAAGGGACTTTTATCCCAGCCTGGGGTAACGTCGATTGGAGAAGGCAGTCAGGGATTTAATGTACGTGGTGGTAACGTTGATCAAAATCTGATTATGATAGATGAGGGTTTGATTTTTAATGCCAGTCATGCCTTAGGATTTTTCAGCTCTTTTAATTCGGATATTATTAGTGAGGCGGTCTTGTATAAAGGAACCATGCCGGCAAGTTTTGGCGGACGCCTGGCTTCTGCTCTGGACGTCAAAGTACGGGATGGATCTTTTGAACGCTGGCATTTAAAGGGTGGATTAGGTATTGTTTCCAGCCGTCTCAATGTCGATGGACCGTTGATAAAGGATAAGACCTCAGTGCTGATGTCTTTGCGCTCGACCTATTCAAACTGGTTGCTAAAACAGATTAACATTCCGCAAGTAAAATCAAGCTCGGCTTATTTCTATGATTTCAATTTTCGCTTAGCACACCGCTTTAATGAGCGGAATAATCTTACTGTATCTGCCTACTACACGGAAGATCAATTTTCATACAATCAGGAATTTGGATTCAATTATCACACCGCCATGGCCCAGATGCAATACAGAAAGGTATTAGGAACAAAAACACTTTCCTCCACTAATTTGGTGTGGAGCCGTTATGACAGTGAACAAACCGACCTTGACAGCATCGATGCCTCAGAATATCAAACTGGTTTACAATATTTAAAATTTAAAGAAAACATCAATTATCTGGGTGATAATTTCCAGGCAAATCTTGGGTTAAGTAGTATTTATTATCAAATTGCCGGAAATGAAATTTATCCGACTACATCCATTTCAATTATTCAACCAGAAACAAGTGATGATCAGAAAGGTATTGAATGGTCCATTTATGCTGATTTCGACCTGAAGTTATCCCCTCGAATTTCCATTATTGGGGGAATCAGACATTCTATCTTTAATTCTCTGGGGCCTCAAAATACTTTTATTTATGACGACCCGGAGGCCCCATCATTCGATGGTATCCAGAGCCCGGTCACACTGGATCAAAAAATAGTCAAAACCTACCAAAACTTTCAGCCCCGGCTTAGTTTTCGCTATAATATAACGAGCACCAGTTCCATAAAAGGAGGATATGGCAGATCCGTCCAATACATCAATCAAATATACAACAGCGAGACACCCACTCCCACCAGTTTTTGGCAATTAAGTACGCCATATATAAAACCACAATTGGCCCATAATTTTAGTATCGGTTATTTTCAGAATTTTAATGATAATCTTTGGATTACATCCATTGAAACTTTCTATCGAAATATTGACCGCCTTTTTGATTTCAAAGGTTTTGCGGATTTACTAGTCAATCAACACCTCGAGACCGAACTGTTATCGGGCATTGGAAGATCCTACGGAATAGAGCTAAGTGTTCAAAGACAAGTAGGTACCCTCCATGGATGGCTTAATTATACCTACTCAAGAGCGCAACGAAAAATCGGTGCAATTAATAATGGCCAATGGTATTCATCTAATTTTGATAAACCACATGATTTTAATTTAATTGCCAACTTTCAGATTAATCGTAGAAATTCATTGTCTCTTAATTTTACTTATGGGACGGGTAGGCCAATCACCGTACCGGTCAATAAATATCTGGTCCAGAACCGGGTTGTGGTGCTAAATTACTCCGAGCGAAATGCCTTTCGGATACCAGATTACCATCGATTAGATTTTTCATATTCCCTGGCACAGGGATTTCGGAAAAGTAAAAAATTCAAAACCAGCTGGACATTCTCCATTTACAATTTATATGGTAGACGCAATCCTTATTCCGTTTTTGTTGAACAATCCTCCATTGGTGCTACTCGTATTCAACGACTAGCTGTATTAGGTAGTGCATTCCCTTCCCTTACTTTTAACTTTGAACTTTTATGATTCGCTATTTTTGGATATGGTTCGTCATCTTATTCAGTAGCTGTATCGATGAGATCCAGGTAAATCTTCCTGAAGCCAGCGAACAGCAAAAAGTGGTTGAAGGATATGTAGAACGAGATCAGAATAATTATATTTTCTGGGGACAGGTAAGTCTTACCCAGGATGCCACCGGGACCTTTCATCCCGAGCCCATTGGTGCCAATATGACGGTCTTGTATGATGGTGACATACAAATACCGATAACCGAAGGAGTAGTCATGAAAATTCCTATCCAAGAGTTTCATGACCGGTTTGGTGGAAGCACGGACGCCCCTACCTTCCGGATGATGGCCGAGTTGAATGGTGACCGTTATATATCAGCCGAACAGACCATTATTGACGTACCCAAAGCTGATTCTCTATCTGTGCAGGTAGAAGTGCGACCAGAGCTTACTGCCTCTGAAAATATCGTTAACAACGAATATGTTAAACTACTGGTGCATTCACCGATCTTAAATGATAATGATCAACTAGTCTCGTTGAGCTGGCAGGTCAGCTCAACGTTCGAATTTGTCGAAGGGACTCGCTCCAGCCCTACCTACCAGGTAAAAACATGTTATTCGACATACAATGTTTACCAAAATGACATCAACATTGTTGGCATCCAGGACTATCCAGGCAAAAATCGAATTAGTAATTTCGAGATTGCCGAGACACCCAATGACTTTCGGTTTAGCATTGGATTATATTTTACCGTTATCCAAAAATCTTTAAATCAGGATGCCATCGAATTTTGGAAAGAGGTAAAAGCCAGTAACGAGCGAACTGGCAATATCTATGACGTCTTTCCGGGACGGATACGTACCAACTTTACTAATGAATCTAACCCCTCAGAAATTGTTAATGGTTTTTTTCAGGCATCGGATGTTGATACCATCCGTCTGAAGGTCAATCCCCAGATGGTCGGATATCCAAGACAGCGATGTGAATTATGGATGGAGCCGATCATCATATCTCCTGATGATCCCGATCCCTGTCTAAATTGTTTAAAATTAGCAAACAGCACACTAACTCGTCCCCGCTATTGGAAATGAAAATTAAATATATTATTTGGG
>JAGQWV010001041.1 GCA_020437045.1 Saprospiraceae bacterium
ATGCGAATCTTTTCGACGCCCATCCACCGTTTCAGATCGATGGAAATTTTGGCGCTACTGCCGGGATTGCCGAAATGCTATTACAGTCTCATGAGGGATTTGTTCATCTGCTTCCCGCCCTTCCGGAAAAGTGGAATGAAGGAGTCATTTCCGGACTGAGGGCAAGAGGCGGTTTTACCGTGTCAATTTCCTGGAAAGACCATCAAGTAAAACAAGCAGAGATTCATTCGAGCCTGGGTGGAGTTCTTCCTGTTCGCAGCGCCATTCCTCTAATCATTACCGGGGGTAAATTGCTTAAAGAATCTCAACGAAATGAATTATTAGTACCCCTTGATCCTGGGACATTTCTGGATCACAAAAAGGTCGATTTACCGGAATTGACAATACCTGCTTTATATGAATATTTTA
Source organism: Saprospiraceae bacterium (assembly GCA_020437045.1). Lineage (GTDB taxonomy): Bacteria > Bacteroidota > Bacteroidia > Chitinophagales > Saprospiraceae > JABDMH01. Next base: position 409 of record JAGQWV010001041.1, read on the forward strand.
TTGACACCTCAATAGGAGAGTCGGTCATCATGACTCCGAAGTGATTGTTAAATTTGGGATGGAAGCACTACATCATATTGGGCCATTGTAAGCTAGGTCAATTGTATGTTGCGTACGAAGGCAGTGTATTTTTTTGGTACCTTGAGCTGTCCGCTAATCCATATTTGAGATCGCATTTTTGAAAAAAAATCAGGTAGATAATGCAGCAATTTTCCTTGTCTTTCCCCAGCAATCGATTAAATTATTTTTTCATTACATGGTTATTTATCCCGGTGTCGATATTGGTGCTGGGATGTTCAGATACGCAGGAAACGGCCGATGAGTCTTATAATGTCTTATTTATTATAGCTGATGATCTTACGTACAATGCGCTCTCCTGTTATGGCAACACGGTATGTCATACACCCAATATTGACCGGATTGCCAACCGGGGTATGCGGTTTACCCGTGCCTATTGCCAGGCTACCTATTGTGGTCCCTCCCGGGCTTCTTTTCTCTCCGGATATTATCCGCATGCTACTGGTGTCTTTGGATATACCAGTCCTCGTCCGGCGATTGGTGACCGGTCTACCTGGCCGCAACATTTTAAAAACAATGGATATTTTACCAGCCGGGTCAGTAAGGTCTTTCACATGGGAGTTCCCGGCGGTATCGAAGAAGGCAGCGATGGTGCAGATGATACCCTTTCCTGGACCGAACGCTACAATAGCCCGGGACCGGAGTGGAAAGCGCCTGGCGACGGTGAAACGCTGGAAGGAAATCCAGACGGTACCAAACCAGTAGTGGGAGGTAACACTTTCGTAGTTGTCGAAGCAGATGGAGGCGATCTGGTGCATTCAGATGGTCGTACCGCCGCGAAGGCCGTTGAGTTGATCAAAGCCCATAAAGATGAACCATTCTGGATGGGCGTTGGATTTGTCCGTCCGCATGTTCCCTTTGTAGCGCCTGCTTCTTATTTCCCGCCCTTTAAACCATATGAAAAAATGATTTTGCCGGAAAAGATTCCCGGTGATTGGGACGACATCCCCACTCCGGGCATTAACTATAAGACCAGTGAAAATATGCAGATGGATCTTCGCAAACAGAAGAAGGCTATGGGCGGATATTATGCCGCGGTCAGCTACATGGATGCCCAGGTGGGAAAAGTATTGGATGCCTTGGAAGAAGCTGGTTTGCAGGAGAAAACAATTATCGTCTTTACCAGTGATCATGGATACCATTTGGGAGAGCATGATTTTTGGGCGAAAGTCAGTTTACTGGATGAATCTTCAGGAGTGCCCCTGATCATCAGCGTACCTGGAAAAACTCCTGGTGTTTGTCACTCGTTGGTCGAATTACTGGATCTTTATCCAACCATTTCGTCTCTCTGTGGTTTGGATATTCCCCAAAATATTCAAGGAAAAAATATTGCAGCCTTATTAGATAATCCTTCTCAGGAAGTCAGAGAGGCAGCATTTAGTGTTGCCCCTATGCGCAATGGATTTTTATGGAGAGACCAGCGCTATGCCTTCATTCAATATGGCGAACAAGCAGAAAATGGTGTTGAATTGTATGACACCGAAAACGATCCGCATCAATATACTAATCTTGCTCTTCAGCCTGGATTTGAAGCGATGGTTACCGCCTATAAAGAAAAGATCCAGACCAAATTAAAATCGGTACGAAATAATGACTTGTGAAATTGTAGCTCCTTGAAGGGAAATCCACCCGCACTTAAGCGTTAAATCTGCTTAATCCTTTAACCCCTTTGATCCGCGATTCTGACATTTTGACTTATGAATTAATGTCAATAAAGAATTCATTTTTTTGAGTGCGAGGGTAATTTATTCCATGTTTTATCATTCGTGGATAAAAACTGTGATGTCCATCTATTTTTAAAGGCCTTTGCTCACCCTTGATCCCTTCATGACCACACCAGTTTCTTATCGATTATCCGAACGTCATCAAAAGAAGGATTGGGTATTAAATTCTGGCTATGAGCAATCAGAGAAAGTCAGTAGTCAGGGGTCAGTCTTCAGTATTCAGCTTGTTCAATTAAAGTGATTTAATCAAACCATTGAGCATTTTTCTGCGTAGAATTAAAAAGGCAGAAGTGGCATCAGAAAATAGACATTAGGATCTAGTAGACGAACCCATAAATTCTTATGACAAATTCTGGCGACTTTTTGCACCATGCTT
>JAGQWV010001042.1 GCA_020437045.1 Saprospiraceae bacterium
TTTAAATATCTTTTTGCGATCTCCTTCGTTGCAAAGTCTCGCTGTAGCTACGGCTACATCTGCGTTTTGCGCCTCGGACCTCATCAAAAATCTTATTAAAATAATTCAACATAACCCATGCGAACATCTACTAGGGATTTTTTAGGATGACACCTTTAATCACTTTTACCACTTCTTCGGCAAGTGCCTTACTTCCTTCATCGGTAAAGTGTACATTCTTCTTGATCATCAAAGCCTCCATCTGTGGCTTCACAAAGGTGTAGAGATCATCAACCTGAATGTCATTTTTCTTCATGATCTTAAGGGCGGTTTCATTGTACTTCATGGCCTCACCAGGCATTCTAAGTGGACCATCCACCGGATTAGGGTAAGGAGTGGTAGTTGCAAAAATCAAGTGAGCACCTGTTTCCTTCAGGCGCTCTACAATGTCTTCAAGATTCTTGCGATACTTTTTGATCGGTGCCTGTTGCGGATCCCGGGGATTCATACTGTTCTTTCCCGTCTTCGGATCTACATGTTTCAAATCGTGCAGGCCAAAGTTAAAATGAATGAGATCCCATTTTTCATCACCTAGCCAGCGATCAATAGCTTCCACGCCTTTGGTTGTTCCCTCACAATTCTCTGCCGAACCATCCTCTTTCATAGGACGGGTCACATCAGCAATACCAGCTAACATTTCTTTCACGAAAGGGGTATAACCCATCGAAATAGAATCACCAAGGATTAATACTTTTGGTAATATCTTCTGGTTCAATTTATCCGATAGATTGCTAATGGGAAAAGCCGATATCAGCATTCCACCAGAATACAGAAAAGATCTCCTGTCCATATTAAGCTATTTTATATATCAAGGTTGAAGATATTATGGTCCAGAGAATTTTGCAAGTAAAAGAAATGAAGGGGTAAATAAAGAACCACCATGTCAGAAATCGTGAATTAAGCTAATTGTATCCGATCTCACAGATTCCAGCTTTCCTAACACAAATAAATCCTGGATCAAAATCCAAAATCCTTGCAAGTTATGATCAGAACAGACTATTCAACAGCCGGCGAAGGTCTTTAGACCAGCTCGGAGTTCGACACTCCAATACTTGGCAAGATCCTATTTCTTGAAAGCGAAACACCTTAAATTATCGCCCTCAATTCCTAATGGAAAATTATTGATCCGCTGCTTATTCTTTAGTTGCTTTGATGATCAATTTCTGATGAAAGGGTGTAAACCCGGTTAAATACACCGATACTCCATCAATCCTTGGTTCTGCTCCTCTCAATTGAGTCCATCGGTGCATTTTATCACCTCCGGTCACTTCGATAGCAACATCATCAACTGAATAGACAATGATCTCTTCCACAAGAAGATAAATATCGGATTCATCTTCGATGGCCTCTGCACCGTTGATATCGCCACCTTTCCTAAAACTCAATTCGATGGCTACCGGCACATTATCCGTTCCTTCCGCCGTAAAATCTAATTGGAAGCCCTGATCGATTTCGTTGATTTCCAGCAAATAATCCATCTTTTGTACCTCGCTCTGAGGACGCTTTTCCTTGGGCATTGCTTCCCAATTACCATCAGCGGCGATTAGTCCTTTGGCAATCGGTTGATAATAAGGACCTTCCAGATGTTGCTTTAAGACATATTTGTCTTCGACTTTTTCGATGCTGTCTGCAATGAACTGGCCTTTACCAAAAAAGGCCGATGCCATGCGCACCGCCTGTAATACCGCGCCATCATTGTGAAAGGTAAAAAGTGCTGAATTCTTTGCCAAAATCGTCGCATCATAGGTATCCCTTCGATATCTGACCAAATCGGAATCTTTAAAAAACCGTTCATAATGGTTAGGGATGCTACCAAACGGATAGTCTCCAGCCACCATGGGATCTTCGAGGAGATATGGTAGATAGCCGGATAACCCAGAAGCCCCGAGATTGTCTTCCAATAATTTTACTACAGCTCCAAATTCCGGATTGGATTCCTGAATGCTCATAAAACGGTAGGGATAATAATAGGCCACCGGTTGTCTGGCAAGATACTGATCCTGTCGCCTTGAGGCTTCCGTCGCAATTTCTCCATTGGGGTGGAGATAATAAAGCGTCATATCCAGATTTCGCTTTACCGGATCAAACAATTCCGGGCGCTCAAGAATTCTAGCCATAGTAATAAAGCATCGATCTGTCAGTGGCGAATATACAGCCGTACTACGCTCGGTATATTGGCCATCTGCATCGATATCTATCCCTTCGCGTAACCAACGGTTAATGCGGACGAGATATCCTTTATCTTCAAATAATTCATACAACCTGGCCATCGCCATCGATACTACCCACCGATGGTTAGGGGTATGAATACCTCCAACTTTGAGTGCCTCTCCTGCTCTTGTCAAAAAATCACGCATTGATTCTCTTAAGGATACGGTGGCACTTTGGCCATCACGCTGCAATAATTTATAACTCAATGCCAGCGGCTCCACGACAAAACCGGTATCCGGTGTGGAATGAAAATTAGTAGTAAGCAGATCGACGGTACCATCTTCGTGTTGTCTTTTCAGGAGAAATTCTATGCTGTGCTCCATTCGTACAACCACATGATCAAGATGATAATACGCCGAATCTTTGGACACATAACTCGTCGCCAATCGTTGAATTAGGCCTGCTGCACCACCGGGATGAAAAATCTCGTAAGCATCCGGGATGCCCCCATAGTTTTGATCCAGCGCATTATCCATTTGCTTCTCGATCAGCTGACTGACCGCCAGATCATTCTCACCCAATAATTGCTCCATCCAACTGGCTGGTTCGACTGGTACCTCTTCCACTTTCTTTTTTGGCTCCAGCTCCTTCTTACAACCATTCAGCAACAGCGGGAGATAAATAGCGGAGAGTCCCCATGCAACATTCTGAACAAAATGTCTTCTATACATATTTTTATTTGGCATCTTGAAAGGTACAGAAAAAAGCTTTTGAAAAAAGATACACTGGAGAGACATTGGTTCTTAAATTCTGGTAAATCCATATTGCAGCGAAATAAGAAAATTTTAAGAAAACGCTCCCAATGCTCAGAACCATCGAATACCTGAACCTAGGAGGGGACTTAGTACCCACCTTGCGCTAACCTTTTTAACAGTACGGTTTCATATAAAAGAAGATAAGCCGCTCTCCAATAGATCTCTAAACTTACCGAAAAGACAGGAATTATCGATACTTTCCAAAAAAATCCAGGAAATTTAAGTACATGGACTGCATGAAGTACTTAATACTTTGTGCTGGGTCAACAAGTATGCGTAACATTTGGCGCAGGCATCCAGCAATGTCGTGACAAACTCCGAACACACTAACTAGATTACTAGTCATTTTAGTACTTATATCCATTAAGTACTAAAAAGTTATTCATCACGACTAATAATCATAATGATTAAAAAAAAATTTTTACGCCAATTGGCAAAATCTTAAATGAAAATCCATTACTACGAAATATTCATCGCAAAGATCGAGACACGAAAGAAAAAGCAATATCAGCATCAAAAGAAATATCATGAATAGAAAAGATTTTTTAAAAGGATTAGGTA
>JAGQWV010001043.1 GCA_020437045.1 Saprospiraceae bacterium
CCATCAAAATGATGAGGGTATAAAATCTGTCAATTACCTGCAAATTATTCCCTGGTTGACTGCAGCACTCCAGGAGCAACAAGATATCATCCGGAAATTGGAGGAGAGAATTGCAGCATTGGAATCACGCTAAAATGATTGGAAAAGAAGACCTATTGATTCCATATCTTCCTTTACTTCTCATTTAAAACCAGTACAGGAATGTCACTTTTACCTAAAAGATGTTTTGTATGACTATGGGAGAATAATCGCTGAACCATATTTCGATGTTTATGATAGATGACGATGAGATCAACGTCAAAATTTTTACTATTTTTTTCCAGTTCGGAATCTATATCATATCCGTAAATCGGATAAAATATCAATTGTAATGCAGGATTCTGCGATTCAAAATATTCTTTGATCCGGCTCTCTCCCGCATTCTCCTTTAATTGTCCAGGTGGAATCACGTGAAAATATCGAACCACAGGCGAAAATGGTTTAATTAAATCCAGCGCTCTCCATAATTCGTATGGATCCGAAGTCAGTAGTTCGGAAGCATATGCCATCTGGACAATAGGTTTAAAGATCGCCCCTTCCGGTACAAATAATACCGGAAGCGGAGCCTCCTGAGCCAGATCTGTTGAGCGGCTGCCTAAAAATTTTTCAAAGGCACTACGATGGCGACCTCTTGCCCCCATTACTATTAGATCCACATTACCTTCGTCAGCCACAGATTTGATCATATTTACAGGACCGCCAAAAACAACTTTCTTCTCGATTTTACTCATCACTATATCCCAGTCATGATCAATTCCATTTGCCAGACCTATCTGAGCATCCAAAGCAAGTTCTGCAGCATCTTTTCGAGACTGATACGCAGAACCTGAAGGCATTGGAATATCTAATACTTCCATTTCCATCTCCACAACATGAAGTAACACTATCGAAGCCTCTTGTTCTGAAGCTAAATTCAGGGCATAAAAGAAGGCATTATTTGCATTTTCAGAAAAATCCGTAGGCACTAAAATCTTTTTCATGTCGATTGTATTTTAATAATCCTCTGTAGATTATTTAACTTCCATAAGGATTGGTTAGCATTTGTTCGTTGCCTATTAAAAATGGCTTATGAATAGCCGCCGTGAGGAATTAAGGACCAGTGCAATTACACGGAAACCTTCTAAATTCTTGGTCTGTTACATTCAATTTAGGAGCATCCGTTAACTTCTTTACCCCCGATCTCATCCACACAGTTAGTGCAGAATAAGTTTCAACTAACTAGCGTAGCAAGCGGAGTGCGGTTTTGAATCTCCAGGTGATTTCAACATTAGCATATGGTCCTATACAAATTCTAACCTAAATCTTGCAGTCCCCGAGACATTGAGCAAGAAAATTCATTACCATGCAAATTCCCTCTAAATGCACTCCTATGGTGCTCAGTGAATTACTCGAAAGTTGCGAAATAAAATTCAACCGCTAACCTGATCGTAATTTTTCAAGATTTTTTACGTATTTGATTAGGATTCTAAAACAGGTATACGCTTATATTCTGAAACAACTGGAACCCTTTTTTCAAAAAAGATAATTTTCAGAATTCCATTATCCAGCACCGCTTCAATTCTGTTCTCCGCATGTTCATTAGTCAGCTTAAAACGTCGCTCGAATGATTCCAAATCAAATTCCTCACAGATAAATTCATCTTTTTCTTCCGGCACTTCTAATTCTTTCTTTCCTTTCACAATAAGAACACCTCGTTCTACAGTAATTTCCAACTCCTCCCTGGTAAAACCAGGAACCATTAATTCAATATGATAGGCCTCGTTATCTCTTTTGATATTAGCAGGTGGGAAAGATTTCTTCCACGGAATATCAAAAGCTGACCTTCCCAAAAAATGCATGGGATCTATGATCTCGTTGAAGCGACCTCCGAATCTATCAAAAGGTCCTTCATTAACCCTATAAATTGCCATCTTTTAATCATTTAGTTGATGATAATTACAATTTAATCCACTAAATAGTTTGAATCGATGAGTGGACTCAACTTCGCTTATGATTCTTATCACAGGTATTCCATATTCTCATCATGATACTTTCCCCGGGAACGCTAACTCGTTTTTCTCTTGACCGGCGTCTTTTTAGAGGGATTGACCGTCCTATTTCTCGGACTTACTTTTTCTGTAGATTTGGGCACCTCCTTGCTTGCCGTTGATTTTTTGGTCGTTTGATTTCTATGATATTCCTTAGCCTTATCAACCTTTCGAATGGTTTCCCTTTTTTCTATCGATCGTGTACTTTCCGTAGAGGTTCTTTGAGGTACTTCTTTCCCTACTCTGTTTACTTCCTGCTTCTGTTCCACTTTTTCTATTTTAGCCTGAGGAATTCCTTTTTGTTTCAGATCCTCATATCTACGTTCGAATTTGTTGAGGTACTGGCTGGTGGTCAGCTCTTTATTCCGGATTTTTCCTATTATACTTGAGTCTATCTTCTTCCATTCGTCCAAATAATTTCAACTTGTTGTTGAGGTCACGACTGGAAAGAAAATCATTTGATATCACTCCTTTGTTTTGTGATTGCCAGTGATCAACGGCTGCGGTAATTCCATCTCCGAAATCACGATGGGTATTACGATGCTGAAAAATCTTACTAGACAAATGGGTATACCGGTAGTGATGCTGTGGTTTATTTAGATACCACCATATGGTATAATACCGGGGTAGATTAAAAACTATAATCTGTCTAGAGCTAACGAAAGGATAGAATCCCCAATCATACCATTCCGGATATGGTCTCCAACGGGGATACGTAAACCAGTAGGGATATCCAAACCATCACAAGGGCCGCTCTGCAGCCCTCAATACAGCCCTTGCTTATCATACAGTGGCTCTATTATGTAATTGTTTGTGGTAGCCAGAGCACCAGAT
>JAGQWV010001044.1 GCA_020437045.1 Saprospiraceae bacterium
GACTCTGCCAACGGAGCCGGGAAAATGGGTGCTCAACTCTCTCGTCCTTCAGGTCATGATGGGAAACTACCGGGCATAGTAATCGTGCATGAAAACCGGGGACTTAACCCGCATATCGCCGATGTCGGTCGCCGGGCGGCACTAGACGGATTTATTACCATCGCCCCCGATGCGCTTTATCCCCTCGGAGGATATCCGGGCACAGATGATGAAGGTAGAGAGTTGCAACGTAAACGAGACCGCAATGAGATGTTGCAGGATTTTATTGCCGCCTATGATTATCTGGCTCACAGTGATGAATGTGATGGCAATATTGGAGTGGTCGGTTTTTGTTTTGGCGGATGGATTGCCAATATGATGGCGGTTAAAATTCCCGGACTTAAAGCCGCGGTACCTTTTTATGGAGGCCAGCCGGATGCTGCCGAAGTCCCTGATATACATGCGTCTTTACTCTTGCAGTATGCTGGATTGGATGAGCGGGTCAATGCGGGATGGCCAGCATATGAAGAGGCCCTTAAGGCAAATAACAAGGAATATGAGGTCTATATATATCCGGATGTAAATCACGGATTTCATAATGACACCACCCCCCGGTATGATGAAGCCTCGGCAAAATTAGCCTGGGATCGAACCATTAAATTCTTCAAGGAAAAATTGCAGTAAATCCTGGTAATCGGATTACCGTAAATCTTATTAATAACAGAAATCTGCATTATTATTTCCGGAATAGAAGCAAAAATGCATTGGATGCAATTGTTATCTTTTTATTATCCATGCAACATTTTACCATTTTAAAAAATATGGTTAAGTTGAAGTATTTCTTGCCAAATAATCGGGGTTCTTATTTGGTTATAAAATGTGGGTAAAGTATGTATAATGGAGAAAAATTGAATACTTTGCTCATCGTAAATTGGTGATATTTTTTTGAAAATAAAGACTTCAAACAGCATGGCATTCAGAACCTCGATAGGGTATCAAGAATTTTTCATTGGACCGTGGATCATTTTAGTCATCTCTTTGATTTCCTTTGTTAATCCATCTGTCCAGTATATCGATGGGATTCAACGAGAGGATCTTAGCTTGAAAAGCCCATCGGCACGTATAGAATTACTCATCTCCGAGAAGAACAATGCCATCGAATTGTCCATTTGGAATGATGGCATAAACCTGGTAGAAGTGAAAACAGCGAGATTCGCCCTTGCCGATGGCCGGCTCCTGGAAAATCTGGAGATTGAAGATGTTGAGAGCCGCTCTGTCGATAGTTCATGGCAACCCTTATATGGGGAAAGAAGTAACATTCCAGATCGCTTTAATGAAGTCTCCTTAAAATTAACCGGCCAAGGAAATGGTTTGGTACAAATCAACCTTGTCTGCCGGGTCTATGATCAAGGGGTGGCTTTTCGCCAGATGTTTGCTAGTCAGGATGAGAAGACATATATGATCGAAGAAGAATTAACTTCTTTTCGGTTTGACAGTGATTATACGGCATGGGTTTCCTCCCGTGCTCAATCAGAGATACTCCAAACCACCCTCAGCGGAGTGGATGGAGTAGTTGAGAGGCCTTTAGTTATTATGCGTAATGATAGCTCATATCTGGCTTTAGGAGAAGCAGGACTGGTAAATTTCGCGCGCATGAAATTCAGTAAAGACACTGGATCGAATTATACACTAAATACGGACCTGGATGGCCCGGTTGATCTGGCAGCAGCTCAGGGTCAAACTCCCTGGCGTTATGTTATGATTGCGGATAGCCCTGGTAAGTTGTTGGAAAATAATTATTTAGTATTCAATCTGAATGAGCCCAACCAGATTGAAGATACCGATTGGATCAAACCCGGAAAAGTTATCCGGGAAGTTACCCTAACCACTCAGGGAGGGATGGCCTGCGTCGATTTTGCTGCAGAGCATCAATTGAGTTATGTGGAATTTGATGCCGGTTGGTATGGCCCTGAAGGTGACATTTCATCCGATGCATCTACCATCACCGTCGATCCGAAGCGATCGCCCGGACCGCTGGAATTGCAAAAGGTGATTAATTATGCTAAAGCCAAGGGGATAGGAGTGATCCTTTATGTTAATCATCTTGCCCTGGAAAAACAATTAGATCAGATTTTACCATTGTACAAAGATTGGGGCATTAAAGGATTAAAATATGGATTTGTCAATGTGGGATCACAGGAATGGACTTCCTGGTTACATCAGGCAGTGCGCAATGCGGCCGAAAATCAATTAATGGTCGACATTCATGATGAGTATCGTCCTACCGGATATTCGCGCACTTATCCTAATTTGATGACCCAGGAAGGCATCCGGGGAGATGAAGAAAGTCCTTCGATCGAATCCACCTTAAATACACTGTTTACCAGGATGTTAGCCGGGGCAGGGGACTATACCAATTGTTATTTCAGCACTCGGGTAAAAGATAAGATGGGAGGAGAAACGGGACAAATGGCCAAAGCGATCATGTTGTATAGCCCATGGCAATTCCTCTATTGGTATGATCGACCTGAAGGCTCACCACATAAAAAGGGAGGCGCGGGCTCTTCGCAGGGGATTATTGAAGAGGGTGCATGGATCTCATTCTACGATCAACTTCCGACTATCTGGGATGACACCAGAGTGCTGGAGGGCAAGATTGGTCAATATGCTACCATCGCTCGAAAGCATGGTGATCAATGGTTTGTGGGTGCATTGACGGCCAATGATGGCCGAAATCTCGAAGTACCACTGAATTTTCTGGATAGCGGTAGTCATTATGAATTGGCTATTTATAAGCAGGATCCGGTATCTCGTGAAAATCGAGAGGTGCAGATCGAAAGGCTACAGGTGGATCGTGCATTTGTTTTTAGCACTCAATTAGAAGCTAATTCCGGTGTCGCTATGATTTTGAAAAAAATCTGATCAATAAGGCATTTGGATCAGAATTTTCATCTGGTTAGATTATTTCGCAGGGAGGCATGTTATAGATGATGACCATAGACCAAACTCAATAAATAAATTCATGACGACCAGTAGCTGTCATTTTAATAATCTATTTATTTTCTTATTTATTTTTTTTTGGCTCTAGCTATTTTTAGTTGTAATCCATATTCGATCAAAAATTAATC
>JAGQWV010001045.1 GCA_020437045.1 Saprospiraceae bacterium
ATGATAAGCTACTTCATCTTTTTTTAGTAAGATACTCAGTGGTACCACTACCGCCCCTGCTTTCAGGATGCCAAAATAGATGATGGGAAAATAGGGTAAATTGGGACAGCTGAGAGCGACTTTGTCTCCTGGCGATATCCCTTGCGCTACCAGGGCATTGGCCACCTGACTGGCAAGGGCATTTACCTGACGAAACGTCAATCTGGTCGTATTGAAAATAAAAGCCTCTTTATCTGGAAAACTTCTGGCACTGTCTTCCAGGATCATGGATAAGTTGAGCATGGCAGATTTTTTATTTAAGAAGCCAGAAAATACGATTTTTAAGAATTTCTTAATTGCTAATGCAGATTTATCTTTTATCAAATTATGTGGAAATAGATGAAAATAAATTGTTTTTCATATTCCCCCATGGTTATGGGGTGAATTTGACATTTACTTTAAAGGATACATTTGTTACCTTTGCATCTTCTCAAACAGTAAGGTTTCTATCGTGATTCAGAAATTATTTGTATTTCTACTCTTTTCCCTTTTCTCCATCAATTTGTTCTCACAGTCCGTCAGTGATAAGGAGTATTTGGACGTATATATCGACTGTCCGTTTTGCAACATGAACGACATACGCAATAAAGTTTCTTATCTGAATTATGTTCGTGATGCTTTATCCTCAGATGTGCATGTATTAGTGACCCGGATACCCAGTGGAGCGACGGGCTATACCTATTCATTCCGATTTATTGGGCGGAACGAATTTGCGGATATGGAAGTGAACCGAAAGTTTTCAGAATCAGCCAATATGGTCACGGCGGAGAGGCAACAAGCTATTCGAAATACCCTGGAGTTAGGAATGACCAGTTTCTGGGCTCAGACTAAGATGGCAGACCGGCTGACGATAAAAGTATCGGAAGATAAAGAGCGGGAATTTGCTACACCAGTGGATGTTCATGATCCCTGGCATAATTGGGTGATTTCTATTCAAGGTGGTAGTTCCATGGATTTTGAAACGGCCCGAAAAGAATCCAGATTATGGGGACGCTTTTCGGTAGACCGGGTTACGGAAATCTGGCGGATCCGAAATTATATCTATGCCCGTGGAGATTATCAGGTGTTCAATAATGAGGAAGAAGAAATACGTAGTAATGTCTATCGAAAATATGGCTCGACCAGCATTGTTCGAAGTATAAACGATCATTGGTCTTCGGGCATATTCCTGTCGGCTAGTCAAAGCACATTTGATAACCTGGATCTGTCCACACAAGTGGCGCCTGCATTTGAATATAGTATTTTTCCTTATTCAGAAGTGCAGGAAAGAGAGATTACCATCTCCTACCGGGTGAGTCATCGTTATCGTGACTATTCCGAAGAAACAATCTATGATCAGCTATCGGAAAATCTCTTCGGTCAGAGTTTAGTTATGGCTGCACGTTTCACCCAGCCCTGGGGTAACCTGTATGCACAGTTGGAGGGCTCACACTATTTTCATGATCTGAAACAAAACCGGGTAGAGTTTGAAAGTCGCCTGAATGTTCGGATTGTAAAAGGTCTCTCCTTGTCATTGGGCAACAATCTCCAGTTGATCCATGATCAAAGGTCCTTACCCAAACGGGATATTTCTTTGGAGGAATTACTCCTCGCACAACGTCAGGCTGCCACCAGTTTTCGACTGGGTGGCCAGATGGGTATCAACTATACCTTTGGGTCGATCTATAATAATGTAGTTAACACGCGATTGTAATTTCAGCACCTGGCAGAGTCAAACAGCAGGGAACCCTTTTTTTGGTATTTTCATGGCGACAAACTTTAATAAGAAACCCGGCGTTGCTTGAGTAATAAGTCGTCCGTAAGAAGGGAATAAACCTTACAAAATTGATTCTTATCAGTTAAGCTTTCACGTCAATTTAGGGCTAAATCAACGGACATGCTTACTATTGGAGCGTTTGCGTTACCTTATTAAAAGGCAGCGGCATCAGTTGTTATCTACTAAATAATTTATTCTAACGTGACTAATACAGCAAAAATTAATGATCAGCAGGTTCGGTGGGGTATCATCGGCGTTGGCGATGTGTGTGAAAAGAAAAGTGCTCCCGCTATGCAGCTTGTGGCCAACTCCAGTATTGAAGCGGTCATGCGAAGAAATGCTGCCAAAGCAGCTGACTATGCCCGGAGACATCAAATCGACAAGTGGTATGATGATGCAGATCAACTTATTAATGATCCCCGGGTCAATGCAATCTATATAGCTACTCCTCCCTCATCTCACCAAGAATACACCTTACGTGCAGCGCAGGCAGGAAAGCCCGTGTATGTGGAAAAACCAATGGCTTTGGATCATGCACAATGTCTGCAAATGATTGATCATTGTGATCGACACCAGGTGCCACTTTATGTGGCTTATTACCGTAGGGCTTTACCTAATTTTCTGAAGGTAAAGGAAATCGTAGATCAAGGTATCCTGGGAGAAATTCGATTCGTAAGGATAAGCCTTTTTCAGTCAGCTCGCTGGGACCTCGAACATCCTGTTGGAAATTGGAGAGTCAATCCTCAGATTTCGGGTGGGGGCCACTTCGTCGATCTGGCATCGCACCAATTTGACTTTCTTGATTTTGTTTTTGGACCATTGGAGCAGGTCTGGGGTGCGACCGAGAATCAGGGAGGACTTTACCCTGCCGAAGACCTTGTATCTGCGAGCTTTCGATGGAGAAGTGGTGTGGTAGGACAAGGTCTATGGTGTTTTACGGCACCGGAAAATGCGGAAGAAGAAACGGTGCAAATCGTTGGGAGTAAAGGTAAACTCTCCTTTGCCTGTTTTGGTTCTCCAAATCTGTTGTTGGAACTAGCCGGTCAGGAACCGGTTGAAATGACTTTTGCATATCCACAACATATTCAACAACCACTCATTGAGCAAATTATCGCTGATCTCCTGGGCTATGGTGAAGCTGTAAGTACAGGAATTACCGCAGCCCGTACTAATCTCGTGATGGATCGTATCTTAAAAACAGTTTGAAAAGTGTCATTTTCCAGATGAATCGATTTCTGAAAAATTGTCGTATAATCAGGAAATTTTCCAATCATGAACAAATGTTGCCTGCTGGGATGCTTTTTTGTACTCACTTATGTACAAATTGATAGTCAGCCGCTGGACCTGAAGAATAATCTTATCAAGGATATTGATGCACAAAGTACAGCACTGATCAGCATGAGTGATGATATTTGGGCTTTGGCGGAAACGGCATTTGAAGAAACTGAGTCCTCTGATATTCTGGCGGATTATGCGGAGAAGATGGGTATGAAAGTGGAAAGAGGAGTGGCCGGCATTCCCACGGCGTTTATAGCCGAATATGGCAGTGGAAAACCCATCATAGGCATTTTAGGTGAATTTGACGCATTACCCGGGGTATCCCAGGAAGCCGAGCCCCAGAAAAATCCCCGGGTACAAGGCGCACCTGGTCATGGTTGTGGACACAATATGTTTGGTGCCGGTAGTATGGGAGCGGCCGTTGCTGTAAAGAATCTGATAGCAGCTGGAAAATTGTCCGGAACAATTAGGTTTTATGGCACGCCTGCCGAAGAGAAATATTTCGGGAAACTGTATTTGGCCCGTGCTGGATTATTTGACGATCTGGATGTCTGTCTGGATTGGCACCCGGGAGCTGAGATCAAAGCAGTAGTCAATAGCAATCTTGCTCTGGTAGATTTCATCGTAGAGTTTTCCGGACAGGCTGCTCATGCAGCCCTTGATCCCTGGAATGGTCGAAGCGCTGGAGATGGTTTGGAAATATACCAGGTTGGTATCAACTATCTTAGAGAGCATATTAAGCCCTCTGTACGAATACATTATCATACCGAGAAAAGTGGTGATGTAGTCAACATCGTGCCGGACTATGCCCGAATCTGGACCAGAGTTCGGGATAACAGTTATGAGGGAATGCTTAATGTGTACGAACGGGTGAAAGAGATAGCCCGCGGAGCAGCGATCATCGCAAACGTTGATTATAAAATTTCACTTGTCTCCGGTTTGCATGAAATCCTGGTAAATCGTACCGGTGGAGAGATCCTACAAAAAAATCTGGAGGCTTTGGGGCCGATTACTTATACTGAACAAGAAACCGAATTCGCGCATGCACTGCAGCGAAATACCGGCCAAGCGGAAAAAGGAATAGACGGAGCCATTTATCCTCTGGAAGAAACCCGGATTGTCATGGAAGGGGCATCATCCGATGTTGGTGATGTTAGTTGGGTTGTACCGGAAATTCAACTGAGTGTGACCACCGCACCTATTGGTACACCCTGGCACAGTTGGGCAGTGGTTGCCTGTGGAGGAATGAGTATCGGGCACAAAGGATTGATATATGCGGCAAAAGCCTTGGGAATGACTATAACTGACCTGATGACCAGTCCGGAGAGTATCGAGCAAATTAAAGCAGAGTACAAGCAGCGTAAGGGAGAGGTGCCCTATGAACCACTCTTGCCCGAAGGGCCACCGCCAATACCGGCCACGGTTAAAAAATAACAATGCTCCCTGATGATTTTAAATTCCTGAATAAAACAGACAGCTTGCAAAATTGAATCATGAAATATCAAAGTGATATAATTATTGTTGGTGGTGGACTTGCCGGTATTATTACCGCATACGAATTGCTCGACTCCGGAAAGAAGATTCTGATCGTCGAAAGAGATCATGAAGATAATTTTGGTGGACTTGCCCGGTGGGCATTTGGAGGAATGTTATTTGTTGATACACCCCATCAACGGCGGATGGGAATACGCGACAGCTATGAAATCGCCAGAGAGGATTGGTTTTCTTTTGCTCAATTTGATAACGAAGAATATTGGGGTAAAAAATGGGCCGAACAATATCTGCATCTTTGCACAGATCATGGCTACCATTTCCTTAGAAAACATAATATTAATTTTTTTCCGGTACTTAATTTTCCGGAGCGGGGTTTATATGTTCATGGTAATTCGCTACCACGCTTTCATATGGTTTGGGGTACCGGATGGCATCTCGTTTATGAATTTATCAACCGGCTAAAAAATCATCCAAAAAAAGAAAATTTAGAAATTCTTTTTCAGCACCGGGTATTTGATATTTTGGTAGAAAATCAGGTAATAAAGGGAGTGAATGGAAAAAAAGAAAATTCCCATGAAGAATTTGAAGCCCTCGCAGAGCAAGTGGTCATTGCAACAGGAGGTATAAACGGTAGTATCGAGAGGGTAAAAGAAAATTGGTATAAACCCTGGGGAAAACCACCGGAGACTATTTTAAATGGAGCTCATTATTATGCACTGGGAGACCTTCACGATGCAACCACCCGTATAAACGGAAATGTCGTTAATTTAGATAAACAGTGGAATTATGCTGTGGGAATTCGTCATTATGCACCCAGAGTGCATGACCACGGCCTCAGCCTTGTCCCGATGAAGTCAACGATGTGGGTAAATTATGAAGGAAAAAGATTTGCACCGATGCCTTTGGTTACTCCCTATGATACCCGTTTTCTTGTGGAACGCATTTGTCAGGAACCGGTAAAATATTCATGGCAAATACTGAATGCTAAAATTGCCTATAAGGAATTTTCTATCTCCGGTTCTGAACATAATGTGAATATGCGGGACCGAAATTTCTGGAAATTTATTTATGGGATGCTGATTAAGGGAGGCAAGGAATTAGTAGATAAAATAGCCGACCGGTGTGAAGATGTAATTATGGCAGATTCACTCGACGAACTGGTAGCAAAAATGAATGCACTCACCGGATCAAATCATGTAAAGAAAGAATATATAGAATCTGCTGCAATAAAATATGACGCCGAAATAAAACGCGGGCCGAAATATTTTCAGGATGAGCAATTAATTCGACTGGCTCAATTGAGAAAATATATTGGAGACCGGGTTCGCACCTGTAAATTTCAGCAGATTCTGGATCCGGATGCCAAACCGCTGATTGCTATTCGCTCCTTTATTCTTTCCCGGAAGAGCATGGGAGGGATTCAGACTAATTTACATTCGCAAGTGCTCACCATTCCGGGCCAAGATGGTAGTCAGGGAGCAATTGAGGGTTTGTATGCCGTAGGAGAAGCTGCTGGATTTGGTGGTGGAGGTATTCATGGCTATCGCTCGCTGGAAGGCACCTTTTTAGGTGGTTGTGTGATCAATGCCCGGGTGGCTGCTGCCCATATCAAGGGTGGCACTTTAGCGTGACAAAATGGATCTCCCTGAATGGGTTGAGCGCCAAATGACCTGAACATTTACTTTCTTTTATACATTCTGTATCTTTGCCGCTTGATTTTAATGCAAGACTATGCTCAAGGCAGCTATCATTGATATGTACGATGGGACACCCAATTTGGGAATGGCGAGCATTTTCCGTGTCTTTAACGAGCAATTTCCGGATATCGAATATGAGGTTTACGACATTCGAGGAAAGCAAGAGGTGCCCTCTATGCAATATGACATCTATATTTCAACAGGAGGACCCGGTCATCCATTAGAAGGAAATGAAGCATGGGAAGACGAGTATTACAAGTTATTGGATGACATTTGGTATCATAATCAAAAATCGGATAGCAAGAAATTCGTGTTTTTTATCTGCCACTCTTTTCAAATAGCCTGTGATCATTTTGGTGTCGGAAAAATCACTCAACGACCTCAGGATTCTTTTGGCATCTTTAGAGTGGCCAAGACGGAAGCAGGACGGACGGATCGTCTCTTTGCCAGTCTACCCGATCCTTTTTATGCGGCGGATTTTAGGAGTTATCAGGTTATCGATGCCGATGTAGTTCGACTGCAGGAGCTCGGTATACAAATCTTAGCGCAGGAGTATCACAAAAATCACGATTTTCCTCATTTGGCCTTGATGGCAGTCAGATTTAGTGATACCATATATGGAGTACAATTTCATCCCGAAGCATATCCGGAAGGAATGCTGGAGTATTTCCAGCAGGAATCAAGAAAGAAGGTCATTATCGAACAATTTGGCCGGGCAGCCTATGAAGAAATGATCTTTCACACCAAAGACCCCATTAAAGTGAGCCTGACAAATAAAAAAGTCCTGCCCGGATTTCTGGAATATGCCACTAGATCTTTAACTTGTACACCCATAACAGCTCGTTAATCAGATGCAGCCGGACGCCAGAAAGCGTTTTAATAATTCTTTTAGTCTTGATAAGTACCAGAATCTTCTGGAAGATGTTTATTATCAGTTCAATCACCGGCCCAATTTCCGCATAGCTGAAACACCTGTCTTTATCGATAGTGATTTGCAGAAACGTTTGTTTGAAGCTTGTGATCAGATCAGTTCGGCACTATGCCGCAAGGATTTTAAAACGCTTACGGAAGCATCTTTGGAGGACAGTTACCGGGTGCCCGGGGAAGATGAACATACTACCTTCTTGCAAATGGATTTCGGAATCTGTCGTGATGCAGAAGGAAACCTAGTTCCTAAACTAATCGAGGCTCAGGGATTTCCTTCGTTGTACTTGTACCAGGATATGATCGCGCAGCTATACCGACGTCATTTTGATATTCCCGAAAATTGCTCACATCTGTTCAACCTTACCTCAGAAGAATATATTGAACTTTTAAGACGAATAATCGTCGGAGATTGTAAGCCGGAAAATGTAGTTCTTTTAGAGATAGAGCCTCATTTTCAGACAACACGGATTGATTTTCTCTGTACCGAAGAGAAATTAAATATCAAAACACTTTGTATCAGTGACTTAAAAACCTCAGGCAGAAACCTTTTCTACCTGAATGAGCAAGGTAAGAAGGTGGATGTACATCGCATCTATAACCGGGTTATTTTTGATGAACTTTTGCAAAGACACGATCTAAAAACTGAATTCTTTTTCACTCGTGAGTGGGACGTCGAATGGGTGGGACATCCCAATTGGTTTTTTAGGATCAGCAAATATACCCTCCCTCTCTTTGATAGTCCGTACGTGCCAAAGACTTGGTTTCTGAAGGATCTCACTCAAGTGCCGGATGATCTGGAAAATTATGTCTTAAAACCCATGTTTTCTTTTTCCGGAAGCGGTGTAATTTTTCATTTAAACAGAGAAGCCTTCGAAAAGACTAATAATCCTTCCAATTATATTCTGCAGGAGAAAGTAAAGTACGAGCCGGTTATTCAAACGCCTAATGATCCGGTAAAATGTGAAATACGAATGCTCTTATTATGGCCAAAAGATTCTGAAAAACCTTATATTGTCAATAATCTTGCTCGATTGAGTAAAGGGGAAATGATTGGTGTCAAGTATAATAAAGATAAAGATTGGGTAG
>JAGQWV010001046.1 GCA_020437045.1 Saprospiraceae bacterium
CGACCTCCTTCGTTGCAAAGACTCGCTGTAGCTACGGCTACATCTGCGTTTTGCGCCTCGGACCTCATCAAAAATCTTATTAAAATTATTCAACATAACCCATGCGTTGATCTACTATTATTTAGCTTCAGTTTGTATTCGTCCAAGTTCGACATGATCCTTGGTACTCTTATCTTAGGCCTTTCTAAGTATTTGACTCACAGATATATATCTTTAGATAAGACAGTTTTTTGCTCAAAAAAGTTTCTTATATAGTCAAATAGTAAGGCCTCCCCCCACATACCGGCAGTAAATTATGCTTCGTCAACTACCGGGGCACGTATGTGAGAGAGAGGCTTACGAATGATCTGCAATTACAGGCTGATGATTAGTTGCTGTCAATAATTTTACCAGACCCGGAAATTCGGCTATCGATATCTGGTGTACCCCTATAATAGACATCTCCGCTGCCACTGATTCGTACCTCCATCCGGTTGATCACCGTTACCTCGACATTCCCGCTACCACTTACATTGATATCGGCATTTTGTGCTTCCAGGTCAAAGCCATGCAGACTTCCTGATCCGGATACGGAAAAACTTAAATCATCTACCTGTCCGACCAGGTACATATCTCCGGATCCGGATACTCTGGCCAGCACATCATCGGCATCCAATTCGAGATCTATCTTACCTGATCCGGAAATTGATAACTGTATATCGTTGACAAACCATTGGTTCTGAGAAATAATACTGCCTGATCCGGAAACACTCAGTTCATTGATATCAGGGAGTGTTATATAAATCTCAATGGGATGGTAATTGCGTAAACATCGGTCATTATCAATAACCAACTCCCGGTTACGAACGCGGAAATCAATTTCATCGATAATGTTCGGTTGAGCCGAAATGGTGACACTCCGTTCATCACCCTGAGTAAGGTAAATCGTAGCATCCATACGCAGATGAATTGCATTTACCTCGTCGATGTCAAAAGTTTCTTCTATAACCTCACCCCTTCCGTGTTCACAGTCAAAAACATCATCTAAAACACAGGACTGCCAACTGATCATCAGCAAAGTCACTACAACATATTTTAAAGTATTCATTGTTTATTCAATTTAATTAGGATAAAATTTTGTAATTCCGCTAGGATGAGCGGCCCCTTTTTAATTGAGAGAATTATCAGGTGTTGCCGACTCATAACTTCTTCCAAACCATCCAAACCGGAACGTGATTTGACCGGTCAAACTGCTAAAATCCTTGTTGCTGTAATCGGGTAGTTGGTCTACATCCGAAATCATTCGATATCCCAGTGTAGCATTGATTCGAAAAAATTTGGTAAGGTTGAGCTCCATGCCTACTTCTGGAGTAAATGCAAATATGGCATCACCATTGGAATTGATACGGAATGGATCGTTGCGAATATCCGCAAAGCCCCAACCAATTTTCGTGGAAACATAGGGGTGTATCATCTTGAAAGAATAGGGTGTATAACCCAGCCAAAGTCCGCCATGCGCTAAATCCATCCGAAAATCATCTTCATTGTCAATATTATACTGGAGATGATCCAAACTGCCGATACCATAAAATCCAATAAAGAGATTGTCGATGATCAGGCCTCCTCCGCCACCCATAGAAGTTGTATAATCACCTTTTATATTACTAAACTCCAGTAGAGGACCTCCAAATCCACCCATGACCCTTGCCCGGGAAAATAGAGTTTCGTGCTGGGCTTTTATTGAAAAAGAACCCAAAATCATCATCAAAAAAAAGACCATTCTTTTCATAGTTATTTTAGTTTAAATTGATATTCAGAAAAATAAATTAGTGGTAAATATTTTCAAAAAATGACAGGGCTACGCCAATCCGACCTAGTCAGCATTTTATTTTTTTATGTAAAATGAAAGAGTAATTCTAAATTCGAATACCAGCATTAAAACCGATCCAAAACTTAGCATTTATTGGTTCAAGAAAATCTCCAATTGTCCTTTCAATAATTGGAGATTTGTAAATATTTGAACCAATCAGCGTGCCGTCATCTCCTTTAATATTTGAAATCATAAAATTGACGGTTGGCCCGGCAAAGATTTCAAATTGACGATTTTCAGTAAAATGGAAAAAAAGCTTGAACTGATTTAAAAGATTTAAGTCAGGTTTTATTATTCGATTCTCCTGGACATT
Source organism: Saprospiraceae bacterium (assembly GCA_020437045.1). Classification (GTDB taxonomy): domain Bacteria; phylum Bacteroidota; class Bacteroidia; order Chitinophagales; family Saprospiraceae; genus JABDMH01. The sequence goes on from JAGQWV010001046.1 coordinate 2,163, forward strand.
ACTGACAATAACTTCTGGATTAATTTTAAAATCTTTGGAAATTTTCTGGAAAAAGCCAAACCCATATCCGTATCCCCATATCAAACCAGTGCCTTGAAGATTTCTTTTGAAATTTGTGCCCACCTGGAATATATTGTAAAAATTTCGGGTTCCTAATTTAAAGGCTAAATTTCCATATAAAGCATCACCAGCGGAAAGTTCAATTTTATTGTATCCCTTTTTAATCAAATTAATTAAGCCGAATGATAAGCCAGCGACACTGTCAGCAATATTAATTAAGCCTATCTGGAATGCGTCAACTCTTTTAGCGACGTTTACCAAGCCCGAAATCTGGACATCGACATTTTCTGCAACATTACAAAAACCCGAACCCTGAAAATAGACATTACCCAAAGACAAGTTAAAAA
>JAGQWV010001047.1 GCA_020437045.1 Saprospiraceae bacterium
CCCGAAGATATTCGATGGTAAATCTCCATAATTGTTTGTAATCCTGGACAGAGCAATGATCCTTACCCCACCAAAACCAACTACCGGTATGTTCGTGAAAAGGACGAAATATGATAGGAATGGTTTGTCCCTTGTACTTCAATGCACTAAGAAATTGGACAAATAGATCCAGTTTTGCTAAATATTCTTGATGTTTATCTCCACCTGGTAATATATGTTTGACAACCATACCAGTAGTATCCCAGCTATTTCCCCCAGTAACAAAATTGTCCATATGCCAGGATATACTGTTTATACCACCTTGTCTATGGACATTGATGATCCATTGTTGCATTGAAACAAAATCAACAGAATCAATATTTAAGGGACCTTGTCCCAGTTTACTTAGTTCCCAGCCAATCAGTGCCGGATGGCTCTTCACAAGCTTTCTTACATCCGAGTGATTTTTTCGGTGCTTTTTCCAGTATACACCATAAGCAAGTGCATCCTGCTGGCCGAACAGAATTTTATCCTTTGACCAGTTTTCTAGGTTTTCTGCCAATCTAATTACGGCTGGAATAGCATTCGTATCCACTAGCTGAGGTTGGGCAATTCCCTTCAAAAAATTAGTCACGAGGGTTAATATCAATAGAATACGCATAGACATTCTTTTTTCATTTATAAATGGTGTATGTATTTTACTTTGATTATTATAAGCAAGTTGTGTAACTATCGTGCTATATTTTCGTATAAATAAACAAATTTCTTATTTCGCTATGAAAGAAACAGCCTGGATGCATTGGGAACATTGGATACTCTTGTCCATGTTGGTGTTTTTGGCCAGCTGCGCTCAACAGAAGCATATACCGGTTGGCCATAGTGTTCATTTTTCTGTCGACACCATCGTGCAACCATTTGTATCAAATCGCCATAGCTACGCGCTTTCTATCGGAATTTTACGGAATGGCCAATCCCGGTTTTATAATTATGGAAGGATTTCCAAAACGGATGCTACCTCACCTACCCAGCATAGTCTCTATGAGATCGGATCCATAACCAAAACCTTTACCACTACCGTATTGGCGGAAATGGTTAAGAAAAGTGAGGTGTCACTCGATGATCCCATTACCAAATTTCTGCCAGACTCGGTCTGTAAATGGCCTCAAGACCGACCAATCACGTTTTTGGATCTGGCTACGCATCACTCCGGACTTCCCCGAATCCCGGAAAACCTCAAGAAAAGCTATAAGATAAATCCGGCAAATCCCTATTCTAATTATTTCGAAGAAGATTTGCTGGAGTTTCTGGCGTACCATAAACCGATCGCATTGGAAGAAAGAACTGTATCCTATTCTAATTTGGGAATGGGGCTATTGGGCTATCTTTTGATGAATATTGAAGATTTAGGCACTTATGAATCACTTGTGGACAAATATATTTTTAGACCATTGGATATGAACGAGAGTGTTGTAAATGAATCTTCCGAAAATCTGGTGCCGGGCCACGACAACAAAGGGCATGCAGTTTCTCATTGGGAAATGTCTGCCCTGGCGGGAGCTGGGGGGATTAGATCTTCCACACAAGATATGATTAAGTATGTGGAAGCTTGTCTTACAAATAAGTTTCCTTCTGATATCTTGTTCCAACCGCGGTATCGATTTGGAGATCAAGGAGAAATCGGTCTTGCCTGGTTCTTGAGAAAAAACGAAAGCAATGGGTCTACCATCATTTGGCATAACGGGGGCACTGGAGGTTTTCGTTCTTTTTTAGCCTTTGATCCAGATCAAAATCTCGGCGTAGTGGTACTAACCAATTCCACGCATTCGGTTGACGATATTGGATTTCAACTTATAGAGCGTTTGACTGATAAAATTTAATTTTCATGTACTAATTTGAACGTGCAGATATGGACAATCCTTCTTCAGTAGATACCGGCTTGATCAAGAGCCTGTTACTAAGTCAGTATCGTGCCTCTTTAAAAATGTTAAACAAGGCGATTACTATATGTTCCCCAGATCTTTGGGAATCAACGGCGTACAGGAATCCTACCTGGAAAATTGCTTACCATACGTTGTATTTTACGGACTTATATCTTTATCAACATCTCGATCAGTGGAAGGCATGGGAAAAACACCTTCCTGGTACCCAAAATCTTGGAGAATCAACGCATGAGAAGATCTATTCCCGGGATGAATCGCTGGAATTTCTCCGGTATATTGATGATCGAATTGAGGCAGCATTGCATGATCTTGATATTTCGGTCGTCGATAGTGGCTTTTATTGGTATAAGATTCCTAAATTAGAACATCAGTTTGTTAATCTGAAACATCTCCATCATCATCTCGGGCAACTACAGGATCGTATCCGGAATCATCAAGATGTA
>JAGQWV010001048.1 GCA_020437045.1 Saprospiraceae bacterium
ACTAATATCAGTTACTGCGGAAATGATGCACTAGTATTTGCCACCTGCTTTTCGGTTGCCTGCTGTTGGGCAGTTGTTGATTTACCTCCACATTTACAATTAAAAGACGACTGTCTGTTTTGTGCTGAAAATGGGGTGATTTTCTTGGTGCCCGCTTTCCATGGCATTTTCCAATAATTCAAAAGGAATATTAACTGCACCTTCGATATGTCCATCCTGATATTCTTCTTCAGTGCGTACATCTACAAAAACTGCTGAATTCTCTTTGATCACCTTGCGGGCATCCGCGACGGTATAGGAGATCGTTGCGTTTGTTAAATTGTTTTTTAGGATTGTTTCCATTTTTTAGATTTTAAATAATGTGATTTAATGTTTTAATTAACTGATGGTACAAAGGTAAATGGTGAAATAGCACCCATCTTGGCTGGAAAGTTCAAAGGTTGGTCTGGAAAGATCAGAATTCTGGATTTCGATGAGGAAATTTTTTGGCGGTCATCACCAGGGTGATCACAGATATCGGCTGTAATGACGCTGGTCATTCCCTTCAGCCCAACATTGTCGTTAATTCGCTTTTTTATTGTCTGGGTAAGGATGTAAGAATTAAAGGGTTATGGCTAATAAAATCAGTGAATTATTAGGAAGTGATGCAGCTTTCTTATTAGAACATGAGTGTAAAACGGTAACGAAGGATAATTTACATTTACCAGGTCCTGACTATTTGGACCGGGTGGTAAGTGCGAGTGATCGTTCTCCGGTCGTTATGCGAAACTATCAGACATTATTTAATACCGGCCGTTTGGCAAAGACTGGTTATCTCTCCATCTTGCCAGTAGATCAGGGCATAGAGCACACCGCCGGTGCCTCATTTGCTCCCAATCCGATTTATTTTGATCCGGCTAATATAGTCGAGCTGGCCATCGAAGGAGGTTGTAATGCCGTCGCTTCTACGTTGGGTGTATTGGGTTCCGTAGCCAGAAAATATGCACATAAAATTCCATTTCTGGTCAAGATAAATCACAATGAGCTGATGACATATCCTAATAAATATGACCAGATATTGTTTGCCAGTATCGATCAGGCTTTTGACATGGGAGCTATAGCTGTTGGCGCCACCATTTATTATGGATCAGAGGAAAGTAACCGGCAGATACAGGAGATCAGTGAAGCATTTGAGTATGCTCACAACCTGGGAATGGTCACTGTCTTATGGGCTTATTTGCGAAATAATTCATTTAAAGCAGACAAGGATTATCATGTAGCTGCCGACCTTACGGGTCAAGCTAATCACTTGGCAGCGACGATCCAGGCAGATATCGTTAAACAAAAACAACCAGAGAATAATGGCGGTTTTAATGCCATAAAATTTGCCAAAACACATAAGAAGGTATATTCCGATCTCACCACGGATCACCCCATCGATCTTACCCGGTATCAGGTCGTAAATTGCTATATGGGAAGAGCGGGGTTAATTAATTCTGGTGGAGCTTCGGGAGATGACGATTTTGCACAGGCTGTAAAGACAGCTGTAATAAACAAAAGGGCTGGTGGTATGGGCTTGATCTCCGGTCGGAAAGCGTTTCAACGTCCGATGACCGAGGGAGTTAAAATCCTGAATTTGATTCAGGATGTCTACTCCGATTCGTCTATTACCATCGCATAATTTAGGGTTTTAAGAATATGGTTTCCCATCCGGATCCCGGTATCATGCCGGGATCTTTTTTTCAGATAATCAAGCTATTGGCAGAACTGCGCATTAAATCGTTTTCTTTGGAGACGTTTTATCTGCATTAATCTGAGCATAAGTATCTACTTCATGCAGATAATTATCCTTTAAATAATCATAGAGTGATCGTTTATCGACGTAACTGCTGATGGCATTTGCTATAATTGAACCCATGAGAAGAAAGAAAATGATACTATGACGGTCGGTCATCTCAAAAATGATGATCGCAGAAGTAAACGGGGCCCTGGTTACTCCCGTCAGGAAAGAGGTCATTCCGATTAATATCAAGAGGTCTGCATTTCCTCCGCTCAGATGCATTACCTGAGCAATTAAGGCACCAAAGCATGCCCCCGAACTGAGGGAAGGAGCAAAAATACCGCCAGCCCCTCCAAAGCTGAAAGATGCTATCAATCCATTCATCCGGACAAAGGGAAGATACCATGGCACCGTCTTGTCACTGGTGAAAAGTGTTCGTTCCATGATTTCCTTGCCTGAGCCCATGGCTTCGGTGCCAATTAAAAAGTTGAAGGTGGCCACAAATAATGCACAGACAATGACAATGGCCAATTGTTCTTTTCGCTTCTTTTTGTTTTTAAAAAAGTTCATTACCCGCAGAAGTACAGTGCACATTTTGGCGCCAAAATAACCGGCAACAATTGCCACTAACAAGAATCCGACGATGACGACGAGCCCGTCAATAGATAATTTTGGATACCCCAGGTACAGATAAGATCCACCAAAACCCTGTGCAGTAAGACCGGCAATAATTACCGCAATAAAAAGGGGAGATTTATAATATTTGATATGATATTTGGAGAGTTCTTCGATGGCAAAAATGATGCCTCCCAAAGGAGTATTAAAAGCAGCAGCAAGACCCGATGCTGCACCGGCAATGAGCATGTTTTTTTGGGAGACCGGAATCCACCATTTTGGTAATCGCTTACCCACCTCATTAAATAATGAACTTGATATCTGCAAAGTAGGACCTTCCCGGCCCAAAATTCCACCGCCGATAACCTTTAGGGCGGATGCCAATACTTTGACGACAATGATTCGTAAGCCAAGCAGACGATTGATCAGGATGTTAGTTCCTGGTTTTGACAATTCCAGAGCGGCCATCACCTGCGGTATACCACTACCACGGGCCAGTGGAGCATAACGTCTGACCAACCACCACGATAACACAAAACATACCGGAGTCAAAATGAAAATGCTCCATTTATTCTGGGTATAGATATAAAAGGATAAACGTTCGCTATAGGAAAAGATTTTG
>JAGQWV010001049.1 GCA_020437045.1 Saprospiraceae bacterium
GAAATTCGTGCTGCATATTAGGAGCTACCAATGATTGATCATTCATAAACAATCCGACATTCTTAAATACCTTTCGATCATTGTCTATACCCCGATCTCCCCGGCCATGCAGAAAAACAACCAGGGGCATTCCTTTTTCAGACAATTCAGGAGAAAAAAGTCGATAGGGCATCTTCAGGCCATTGGGAGCCTGGTATTCCTTTTTTACCAGGACACTGTCAATATTTTTTTCGACCCAACTCAAGGTTTCTTCTGCTGATAAAGGTTTAAATTCCTTCATCTTCTCAGATTGTTGAGGTTCCGAACAGGCAGTAAGCCAAAGATAGACACCTAAGAGGAAAATTATGCGCATCATGGTATTTTTAAGTGGTATAATAATAGTGAATAATTGGTAAAGCCACCAGACAGTCATTCAGAACAAGAAGGAATTAAATGATAAAGAATTCTTATTTTGCTGTCATGCGAATAGGATTCTTGCTTTTACTTAATTTTTGGATTTCTATGGCCTGGACACAAACGTCGGAAGTGGATGGAGGAATTTATCGTTGGGCGGAGTTGCCAGTAAAAATTTCGCATGACCGTGAATCAAGAAAAATCATGGAAGGGAGCTCTCCCTATTTTGATTATCTCGAAATGCATGCAACCACTCAGTATCGAGGTGCCGTTCCGAACCCTCCACATAAACAACAGGATATTGAAGAAATCATTATTGTGAAAGAAGGTTTGATGCGGTTTACTATGAATGGACATGATGCTGTACTGGGGCCAGGCAGTGTAATTTTAATCCCACCCCTGGCCATGCAAGCGCTCGAGAATATTGGTGACAGCTCACTAACCTATTATGTGATCATGTTTCGATCCAGAAAACCAATGGACATGGCTCGGTCAGATGGTGCAGGGGGTTATTTATTTGTTGATGCTGATACCATTACTTTTTCAGAAAACAGCAAAGGTGGACGTTGGAATTATTTAGACAGACCCACGGCGATGTGTGAACATTTGCATATTCACACCACCCAGTTGAATGAATTTGGTCCCAGTATTCCTGCACACAGTCATCCCGAATCCGAATTGTTTATTGTAATGGAAGGGCAGACCGAATTAATGATTGATGAACAGAAATTCTTGGGACAAGCTGGTGATCTTTACCTGGTGAAACCCGGACAACTACATGGCATGAGTAATGCATCCGACGCACCATGCCGATTTTTTGCCATTAAATGGAAATGAGAGCGAATCGGGACTTTTATCTCTCTATCTACCTTCATTAAGTTTTCTAAGATCGTCTCAATGCATATAACGTTCGCGGTCAGCAAGTAACCGAAAGACCGTATGATGATAGGGATTAAATTCTGGATCCGGTACACCAGATGGGGGAATGGTACTGGCATCATTTCCTAGTTGAAACATATCGTGATGATATACCACATATCCACCGATTTGCCACACCGCCAAAATCTGTGCAATTTGATCAAAGGGCGATGTCGGGGCATTGGGTCCACCAAAGTGACTGGTGCCATTTCGAGCGGGCTCGTCATCCACGACTGGTTTTTTATAGCGGTACAAAAGGTAATCGATCTCCCTAGGAGCAACCTCCCAATGTCTTCCTACCCATTGTCTGGTAGTATGCGGGCTGAGATAGTTCATTACATTATTTTGTTCCGGAGCACCTAATCTGCCCGCAAAACCAGGAGCATTGGTAATCAACCGGTTCGGATCCACGGATCGTACGATTTCGGCATAGTCGAGCACGCGCTCCGAGTATTCATTCCAAATTTGAAAGGACAGATTTCGGTAGGGTATCAACGCTTCCGTTATTTTTTTTACCACCATATCTGCATGTTGATTGCCCATAGACTTATAATTTGCCAGGCTCTCGAAAGAAAACAAAGCCAACTCGATGACGATATCCTTTTCCGCGGCATCCGTCAGAATATTTTGCAATACCTCCATATGTTCGCTGCGCAGATTGCCCTCAAGATCATACAAACTGCATGTGGGGCAAGCGTCTACAAAACCACGGGTGTTGTCCCATTGGGCCCAAATGCGGAATACATTGATACCATAAGACTTGAATTTGTCCATCCAGAGAAGCCGCTTGTCCCGATCTTTGCCAAATTCGGAATTGTAAATAGCATTAAAAAAACTTACTCCGGTAAAGGGAAAAGGCTGATCATCCAACAGGAATCGAGTGCCTTCTACGGAAAGTTTTGATTGACCATTTGCTGAAATTGCGAGAAGAAAAATTCCCAACAAAAAATAGAATTTAACCATGGGATCGATCTTTATGTCTTACTATTTTCATTATTTTGGTGCAGTGGGAAGATACCATTCTCTGTCATCTAATTTACTGTACAATCTCAATAAAAAATAGAATGCAAAATTTCTGTGTTTGTTTATTCTGTGTTATTGCGTTGAATTTATCAGCACAACAGAACCAATTTATACTCTTTGATGTAGAGTTTAGCTATTCTAAGTATGATGCCGATCACTCCACACCCAATAAGTCCCACTTCTATGTGAAAGATGATCTCATCAATGAAAATCGTCCATCAGACTGGACCAGTCCGGTTGATTATCGCAATGGTACGGTGCATATTCGATATGAAATTCTCGAAAAACCGGAAGGTGGTTTTCCTACCACCTGGTCATTATGCTATATTCCAAACCAGGGACAGGGGAATGGTTACGGTTGCACCAGTACGGGACTTTATACTGAAACCGGAGTCTTTGAAAAAGATATTGATATGCATTCTTTCTGGGAAAATGAGGGTATCGTATGGTCGAAAGGCATCAAACAAATGGATCTGGTCATTAAGGACGATAGTGGTGGACAAGGCCATGCGCACCGAAGAGAAGATCCTGAACATTTTTTTCCCACGCGCGTCCGGATGACCATGGTGCAGGT
>JAGQWV010001050.1 GCA_020437045.1 Saprospiraceae bacterium
GATAAGGTAACATACCGGCACCAATACTCACGCCAGCGATATCACGGATGAATATTCTTCTATTAATTTTTTCCATGTAGAAAATTACTATTTTATTAGAAAAATCCGAAGGACGAATGGTGCGAATAGCTGGTTTTTTGATAAGACCTTCAATCCCTATTCGTACTTCCTGAAACATTGTTACATAACCTTATGGCACTATAAAGGGTTTTAATTCCAGAAACCAGTTTACATGTCACCTAAAGATACACACGACCACCCTATTGGAGATGACATAAATGATCCTATACAAATCCCAGGAGATGATCTTTCTTCCGGTCAATGTCAGGATTCACACCCTACTAACGATCTCTCCTTTGGTCGATGCGAGGATTCACACTCACACTCACACGCACACGCACACCATAGTACAGGCAACATCAAGTCGGCCTTTTTTCTCAATTTGGTCTTCACGGTTATAGAATTTTTTGGGGGCATTTATACAAACAGTATTGCCATCATGACCGATGCCTTGCATGATTTGGGAGACAGTTTATCCTTAGGACTTGCCTGGTATTTCGAAAAATTTTCCAAAAAGGAAAAGACATCGAATTACTCTTATGGATTTAAGCGATTTAGCCTGGTCGGAGCGGTGATCAATTCTATTGTACTCATTGTCGGCAGTATCATTATTTTGCGCGAAGCGATCCCCAGATTTACTCATCCCCAAGTGGTAAAAGTGGAAGGTATGTTTGTACTGGCCCTACTGGGAATATTTTTTAATGGGCTGGCAGTCTGGAGACTTCGAGATAAAAAATCGATGAACCAAAGGGTGGTATATCTTCACTTGTTAGAAGATGTTCTTGGATGGGTGGCTGTACTCATTGGTGCAGTCGTAATGTACTTTTTTAATGCCCCATTTATCGATCCATTATTATCCGTCCTGATTGCTTTATTCGTTCTTTTTAATGCATTTAAAAACATCCGGGCGATGAATAAAATTATCATGCAAGGCACTCCCAGTGACATTAACCTGGATTCGATTCGCAAATATCTAATGGAGATACCGGAGATTTCTGATTTTCATGATTTACATGTTTGGACCATGGATGGAGAATATCATGTATTGACCGTCCACCTGGTCATGAAGCAAACCTTAGCCAAAGAAGAAGGAATTGAACTAAAAAGTAAGATCAGGTCGGATCTCCAATCTCAAGGGATAGCACATACTACGCTTGAGTTTGAAAGTGAAGATGAAGATTGTCTTTTGCTGGAATGTTAAGTATTAAGGGAAAGATATCATTCCCAATTCGTCATTTCGCGTTTGAATTATTCCGCATTCTATTTACCAGAATCACGGATTAAATGGATTATGGGATTGTGCTTTTATGTTAGCTTCTTTCTATGGGCGCGTGGTTGTTGGGACTAATCGTAAATCATGCATTTTTCCCTGCGCTCGCCCTGCTCCCTATGGGGAAATACACCCGCATCTACCCAATCCATCTTTGTCCGTGAATTTTCGCAAAGGAACGCAAATAAAACAGGTCCTTGGTCACATTTAGTGGGT
>JAGQWV010001051.1 GCA_020437045.1 Saprospiraceae bacterium
TTAAACCTTGGCAGCATATACTTTGTATTTCAAAGTATATGCTGCCAAGGTTTAAAGAATACATCTTTCACAATTTACTTTTGTTTGTTAATTAATTTTTCCAGAGCATCCAGATGTCCGGCAAAAGCCCTTTTACCTGCCGTGGTCATGGAGTACTTTGTGTTGGGTTTTCTCCCTACAAATGATTTTTGTACTGTGATGAACTTTTCATTTTCCAACGCTCTTAAGTGGCTGGAGAGATTCCCATCCGTTACTTCCAAGTACTCTTTCAAGGTAATGAAATCGAGCGTGTCATTGACGGCCAGAGCTGACATAATACCTAGCCGGATACGGCTTTCAAAAGCCTTATGCAATCCTTTGATTAAATTATTCACTGCTGGTACTTAAGATGGATATAAATCCCATAAATGATATGCATCAGTCCAAATCCCAAAGACCAGATTAAAACACTGTATTTAATCCAGCAGCAAGCCATTAGTCCCAACGCGATCTCGATCAGCCCAAGATAGCGTAACTCCCGGAAGGTAAAGTTTCCCGCATTAAATAAAGATAGACCATAGAAAATGAGGGTCATCGGCATAATCAAGCCCATTAATCCCTGAGCTATTAAGATTAAAATAAGAAGTCCTCCGGAAGTAAGGGGTATCCCCATATTAATAAGCAACTTACGGGAGGTAGGATTCCAGATGGATTCCGCTTTACGGGTTGCTCTTCGGTAAGAGAGTATAATTGCCGTCACGACTGCCAAAACCAAAATAACCAAAGCCAGGGTAAATAGCTTTACTAATTCGAAGGAGTCAAGATCAGAGGATCCGTAAACAGCCATTTCGGGCCTGAATAAGAATAAATAATAGGCCAGGTATGCACCAATAAGGGCTAAGATACCTGCCAATACCCCAGCCCATCCCGATAAAGACAAAAACTTTGAAGATCGTTCCATCATCGAACGAATCTCGGCCAGGTCTCTCTTGTAATCCTGTTCTTGCTTCATTAGTAAAGTACTTTGCATTACAAAGTTAAATGATAAATATTTATTGCCCAAAAGAATATATTTCTTTATCTCCCTCATTCATAGATATAAATTAGTTCTGTGGATAGCACCTGCTGAAGTTGGTTGAAGGTCCGCTTCGGTACCTGCACCATCCATTGCAAAATTCCGAATAAGTCCGCCGGATGGACTTAAAAGAAGAAACTGATCAACGGATTATATAATTGACCTTGTCTACCCCCGTGTTACCGGTCATACCGTCAAAAGCGTAAACAATGACTTCATACTGACCTTTTTCGTCGGTTGGAAAGCTAGCTTCAAACAAATTATCTGCTACCCATTCAAGAGGCATCGTTTCGACTTGATTTCCATCTTTTTTGATAATAGCCATTACTTCAATCTTTTGGGAATCCCAAATGCCATCCTTGGATATCGGACACCCGCACATCATCACTACATTAGCCTGAATTTCTATTATTCCATCTTTCAGTTCATCCAACGAAACATACTGGTGTGTGCGGGGCTTCAGCAATTCGACCACAAACCCCGGAATCTCTACAATGATACCATCACCGAGAATATCTTTACCCGGTATGATCCACAGTTCGGTGGAGGCATGAATTAAAGCCTGACGGCTATTCACCGGAGATTGAATTTCTATGGTCACCAATGTGGGTTCGTCGATGTCGATCATCGCCAGAAACTTGGCTGTTTTTTCATATGTCAAGCGCTCATGTCTCGTCCAGGGCGTCTTCATGATCAGATCGGTATTTC
>JAGQWV010001052.1 GCA_020437045.1 Saprospiraceae bacterium
TCCTTTGCGAAGATACGCGTTTGCGGATTTTCAAGATTCATGTAAAAATATCCGGGAAATGTCTGCTTACACAAAGTAGTCTTTCCCGACTGTCGGGGCCCGGTAATGCTGACCACCGGCATTTGCCGGGCTGCAACACTGAGACGCTGACCCAATTGCCTTTTAATCATTCACAAATATACAATTTTGTCCAAATTGAAAATTTGATTTTCAATTTGGACAATTTTCTGCATCGCATTCTCCGCTCGTCAAAAGAGAACGATTATGACTTCTCAGCATCAACCCCGGATATTCAAAGTACTAAGGCCAGTCTCTAATTTCTATCGATCGTCACTTTTTCTACATCGCAATTGAACAGTTGTAAATCTCCCCCATCTAATTTCAGGAGCATCGACTCGGCATTTAATCCATCGACTTTTAATCCGCTGAGGGTCAATACATTCTGAATATTAAGCAACACTCCGGTATTATTTTCATCACTATTGCTCAGGGTAATGTCGTTTGCAAAGTCGGTATGCAGGGTCAGTGCCTGATCGATATCAATCGTGGGCAGCGCTAATCCTATCACCGAATTAAATACACTGGCAGCAAACTTAATGGTATCGCCCGACTGGGCACAGGCTAACATTTCCCGTAAACTACCCGGTCCCGAGGCTGCCGTGGTAGTCACCAGGAGTGGGCAACCGGTGGCAGGTACTCCCGTCACACAAATGGAGAACGTGGGCGTGCCACTGCCATGAATAATGCGAATCCGGTAGATCTGGCCAATGGTGAGACCATCTACCATAAACGAAGCAGACGTCCCGGTGATCGTTTGGCAGGCGATCTGCGCCAGGTCATTACAGGCTCCTGAAAAAATCTGAACAGCCAGTAAACTTCCGGAAGCAACCGAAGCAATTTCGATCTTCTGACTCAGCGCCTGGGCGGTGAATTGATACCACACATCCACCTCGGCACCGGTCTGGCAACCGGTCGAAATAGTACTGGCGGTTGCTCCAGACATAATCCCAAATACACTGTTGCAGGTCTCATCTGCCGAAGCCAAGAGATTTTCCGGTGTACTACATTGATCATTAATCGGTGGATCAGGAACGGCATCGTGTACACATATTTCAAAATCCACCAGCTGCCATCCTGGCGCAAAACTGGCGATCCGGATATAGTACGTCGATCCTACTGTCAACCCAGAAGCACTAAAGGTTTTGGAGGTTCCGGTCTGATTATTTCTGTCACAAAGTACCCCGGTAAAAGCATTGCAGTCACCAGTCAAAACAGACAAAGTGATATCGGCATCGGCGATAGAAATGTTTTTCAATTCAATCGTTTGTGCACTGGCTTCCGCCTGAAAAGAATACCAAACATCATCATCGAAATCTCCTTCCGCGGCACAAGGATTATTCTGCCCCGAAGCCGTCGCCCCCAGTAGGGTCCCAGATACTGTGACACATTGATTGTAATCAGTGACCTCCAAGGCAGTAGCTGCAGCACATTCGTCATTAGCCGGTGGATCAGGGATGGTGTCGTGGATGCAGAGGTCGAAGGTGGTGTTTTGCAAACCTGTGGGCCGGGTGGCAATCCGTACATAGTAGTTGGCGCCCTGCATCAATCCATGGACTTCAAAACTATAGGATGATGCTCCTGCCGTATTTTCGCAATATAGCGAGGTAAATCCTGTGCAGTTCGCACCACTTAGCACCTGAATATCCAGATCTTTGGTGTCACCGGCAATGCTACTTAGATCCACCACATGCGATACCTCAGTCGCGGTAAATCGGTACCAAACATCATCATCAAAAGTGTTGGCAACTCCGCATCCCGGAGCATTGCCACTTTCCGTCGCACCCAATAAAGCTCCACTTACCGGGGCTGTGCACATCTGCGCTTGTTGGGGAACAAGCACAATCGCTGCAGCACATTCGTCATTGGCGGGTGGATCGGGGATGGTGTCGTGGAGGCAGAGGTCGAAGGTCGTGTTTTGCAATCCAACAGGAATGGATGCTATGCGGACAAAATAGGTTCCTAACGTCAAATCATTGAGCTCGGATGAAAAATCAGATTCACCAATCGTTTGTAAACAAAATTGTTCTGACATGTTTCCACAATCACTCCCCTGGAGAATCTGAATTTCCAGATCCTTGGTGTTGCCAGTGATGTTACTCAAACTCAAGACATGCGATGGTTCATCAGCGATAAATCGATACCATATATCATCATCAAAGTCACCACCAACACAATGCTCCTGAATTGATGCGGTAGCTCCTACCAACGAACCATTTATGACAGATAAACAATTGGTATCATGAACGACCGGGATTAAAACTGCTGAAGCGCACTCATCATTGATTGGTGGATTTTGTAAAGTACCCTTTACACATACATCAAAGGAAGTAGGCGTATAATTATATTGCAGAGATGCAACTCGGAAATAATATTTGGTTCCAATGGTGAGATTAGTCGCATTGAAGGGACCCGATTGCAAAAATCCGAAACATTGCTTTTGGGTCAGTGATTCGCATTCTCCGGAAGAAGTCTGGTAGAGCATGAATGCAGAAGGGTTTTGAAAATTCGAGACTTCAATTTGATGGGAGGTCTCCGTTGCGACAAAATAGAACCAGACATCATTCTGGAAAGGGGAACCAAAATTGCATGATTCCGCTTGAGGAGACATTGTCGCACCCTCTAGTGAACCCGTAACTTTGTAATCGCAACTCGGAGGACTTATTGGAATCCATATTGCATCCGAGCATTCGTCATTAACTGGTGCCATTGGTGGATCGCTGACACATACATCAAAAGTGATATTTTGTGGTGCATCATTATAGGATGCCACCCTGATAAAATATCGGTTACCAATAGTCAAATTTTTTACAACAAAAGCATCATTAGGTTCGTCCTGGCAATATGTGTTTGCTAGATTGTCACAACTCCCTTCCAATAATTCGTAGATAAGATCAGTTGATGTGCCCGATATATTTGAAAACTGAATAAGGTGAGAAGTCTTCGTTGCATCAAAGTAAAACCAAACATCATTATCAAAGTTTGGGTTATTGAAAAAGCTGCATGTCGATAAGGGAATCGAAGGAGTCGCGTTTTGGATTGATCCGGAAGTTGATAGAGTACAGGAAGTATTGTTATTAACCTGAATTTGTTGGGCAGACGAACAAGCATCCCCGGCCACGATGGTTTTCTTTCTAATACAAAGATCAAAGGTTGTGTTTTGGGTCTCTAACTCTAACGAGGCAACCCTCAATAAGTAGGTATTTCCGGGTATAAAACCATCAAGGGAGATAGTGGATGAGGCGGCGGCCGAAGGATCGAAATAACAATATAATGGATTAAAATTGTTGCAGGTGCCTTCACCGATTTGAAAATCCAAAGAGAGGCTACTTCCGGAGACATTAGAAATAACTATATCATGACCAACCGAATTTGCTACAAAGGAAAACCAGACATCGTCATTAAAATTGCCAGTATTTTGACAGTATAACTCCTGACTTGAAGCTGTTGCTCCTATCAGTGAGCCACTAATTGTTCCCATACAATTGGTGTTGCTGGATACAGGTATTGCCAAAGGACTATCACAATTGTCGTTGGAAGGAGGTGGAGGAGCCGGACTATTACCGAAATAAAGTGAAAAACTATTTATCATACCCAAGTCCTCTTCCGCCAGATCACAAACACGGAGAACCCAAATTCCATTAGCACTATCGATACCTACTTGATTCTGATTGAACAGACCAAGGGGTTGTTCCGGCAGGAAAGTACCGGTAAAAGGGGAATTGTTTTGCGCTATTGAACCTTCGGAACCAAAACCGTCGAAACAAGTATTAATAAAATCCTCTCCGTCTCCTCTTTCTACGACCAGATCTATTTCCACTCCCTTGGGGGAGATAATAGTTATGGATAAATCTCCGGTATATGTGTGCTCTATATCCACACAGATTTTTTCGAGTCCGTAAGATGTTGACATTATCTGAGAGCTAACACCATTTACCAACAAAGAGAATTCATTGGTCGAAGAACAAGTATTATCGGGAATGGTAGCTCCAGTATTCCAGGTAAAAGTTTGTGCTGATATTGACTCTACTATCAATACGATAGCAAGTAGAGAAAAGAGGTGTAGTCTTCTTAACATTGGAAATCCTTTTAGATTCCGATAATGATTTCTGGGAAAAAGTAGCGCAGTGTATAACTGCGCTACTTAAATTTTCCAAATGAACTAGAACATATTTTTATCTATTAGAAACGATAATTGGTATTACTTCCAACTGTTCTTGATTTCTGATTCTCAGATAATACATTCCATCCTGGATTGTTTGTGGCAAATCAAGACGAGTTGTTAATGATTCGACAGTCTGAATTTTGTATTGCTTTACAAATCTGCCTAGAGCATCACGCAATTCAATTGTGGTTTCGCCTTCACCCAGATCCCGAAGATCCAAATCAACGTACTCTCTGGTTGGATTCGGGAAAGCCTTCACTTTGTATCCGTTATCTGATCGTTCGTCAACCACTGTTTCGATAATAAAATCATCCGTGACATCATAAGCATCCGGTAGAATGACAATATTTGAAGGTAGCCCACAATCGTCGTGACACTCATTAAAGTATGTGAGTGGTTTGATGTATGTAGACAGCAATGCTCCGGTAAACTTATCATCAAAACACCAAGTCATATTCAAAATCGTATTTGGCGTGGCATCCGGATAATCAAGGTAAAATTTACCTAAATCGATATCATCGGAAGGTGTTCGACAAATAAGTTCACTGATCAATATGTCTCCCAAATTGGTAATACCCAAGTACTTAGCGTTTGCAAGTAAATTCAATTTAGCTGCCAAAATATGGTGTATCAGCGTTTCACCGTTTGGATATGGAGCAAAATAACAGGCAATTTCTTCCACTATATCAGATGGATTAGCGCAAGGATTCTTATTACCTCTAGTACTTGAACTAAATGCAAATAATTTGGAGACCTGATCTGCAGTCAAATTAATAGGATTACCATCATTAAGTCCACATACAGTAATAGATAAAGTCTCCGTTGCTCCAATGCAGGTCTTCTTCTTTCCTTTGCCTGATATCGAACCTCCAAGTACGGCACAGATCTCTGCATCATGATTCTTCCAGAATCCTGGGGTCCACGTACAGGCGTTGGTACAGTCTTCCGCTTCAATAGTAGTAGTGCAAGTTGAAGTACATCCATTCGCATCGGTCACTACCAAAGTTATGGTCGTAATACCAGGTTGGAAATTACTTACTGTGGCAGTAGATCCATCACCAGTAGGAGTGACAATGGTTGCATTATTTGATGACCAGGTGTAACTCTGATATGGAGTAGTACCACCAGAAACTACAGCTGAAAGGTCGATATCGATGTTGTCGGTGCAGATGGTTTGGATATTGTTGTTTTGTATCATACAGACTACCGCACTTGGCTCCGTAATCGTATAGCTCATCGTAACCGTACAGCCGTTGTCGTCCGTCACCGTCACCTCATATACGCCCGTTCCCAAGCCCGTCAAATCCTCATCCATACTGAAG